>JAHJCS010000160.1 GCA_018812465.1 Nanobdellota archaeon
CTTATTGGTGACTTTAGTGCAGGGCATAAGCCTTGATCCTGTACCTCCTGCTAATATAACTCCTTTCATTTTAGCACCTCATCTGTTTTTTCATTATTTTTAGTCCTTCACTAAAATTATGCATTTTTATTCCTTCTCTTTTTAATTTTTCTGTGTTCAAGCTGGAATCAATAGGTCTTGGAGCTTTCTGTTTAAGTTCAGAGCTTTTTATTGGGGTTATAAGCTTATTGTCAAATCCAAAAGTCTTTGCTATCTTCACAGCCATATCATATCTTGAAAGTTTTTCTGGTCCAGAGACATGGTATATCCCAATTCTGTCTTTCTTTATCAAGCTATTGATAGCATCGGCAATATCATCAATAAGAGTAGGTGTGTTGTACTGGTCATTCACAACATTTATTTTCTTGCCGGACCTAAGACTTTCTATCACCCACTGGACAAAGCTTCTTTCTGATCCATCCCCGTTATATCCATAAAGAACTTCAGGCCGTATTATCATATAATCCTTACATACTCTTTTGACTACTTTCTCTCCTTCCAATTTTGTCTTTGCATAATAAGATAGTGGTTTTGTTTTGTCATCTTCTTTATAATTGCCTTTTTTTCCATCAAAGACAAAGTCTGTGGATATATAAATCATCTTAGACCCTTGTCTTGAAGAAGCTTCTGCTATATTCTTTGTTCCTTCTACATTTATAACTTGAGCAATCTTATGATTGTCTTCGCAGAAGTCAACATCAGCCATTGCTGCACAATGTATCACTATTTCTGGGGCAATCTCGCTGAAAATCCTTTCCACCATGTTTTTATCAGTAATATCCATAATTCTTTTGTGTTGTTCTGGCTTTCTAGACGTTGCTATAATCTCAAAATAATCCTTCAGGCGATCAATAATCTTTTTCCCAAGAAACCCAGCAGCTCCAGTTACTAATACTCTCATTTTATCTGACCTTTCCTCACCAGAACCTGTTTTAGAGGTTTCCACCAATTCTTATTTGAAGTATACCAGTCTATTGTCTCTTTCAATGCCATATCGAAATCAAATCTTGGTTTCCATCCAAGAGCTTTTATCTTGTTGCAGTCAAGAGAATATCTAAAGTCATGGCCTAGCCTGTCTTGCACAAACTCTATTGAAGAATCATCTTTATTCATTGCTTTAAGCAATCTTTTTGTCATCTCCATATTTGATTTCTCATTACCTCCCCCTATATTATATGCTTCTCCAATCTCTCCTTTTCTTGAGATGAATTCTATTGCTTCACAGTTGTCAATAACATAAATCCAGTCTCTTATATTATTTCCTTTGCCATAGACTGGCACTTTTTTACCCTCAATAAGATTTGTTATAAACAGAGGCATTACCTTTTCTGGATATTGATATGGTCCAAAATTGTTAGAACTTCTTGTTATTATCACTGGAAGCCCATATGTTTTATGGTATGCTCTTGCAAGATGGTCTGCCGCCGCCTTTGAAGCAGAATAAGGGCTGTTAGGTTTAAAACAACTCTCTTCTGTGAAAGACCCTTCTTTGATGCTTCCATACACCTCATCAGTTGAGATATGTATAAAAACTATATCTTTTTTCCCATTACTTTTTCTTCTGTAATTCTCTTCTCTTGCTGACTCTAAAAGAACATGTGTTCCGGTCACATTTGTATTTGTGAACACAAATGGATTATTTATAGAAACATCCACATGGCTCTCTGCCGCAAAATGAAATATCTTATCAGAGTCTTTAACAAGCTCATCCATCAATCTTTTATTACATATATCTCCTTCAATAAACTTATATCTGTCTTTGTTTTTTATCTCAATATCCTTCATGTTTTCTTTATTTCCTGCATATGTAAGCTTATCAATATTGGTTATTTCACAGTTAGGGTTATTATATAATATGCTTCTTATAAAATTAGATCCTATAAATCCGCAACCACCTGTAACAAGTATTTTCATGATTTCACCTAAACAATCTTGAATCTGGAGTCGTTATCCTCTTCATATCTTATCTCATCCACTTCGTCTTTTTTATTCTCGCCTTTGTAAAGCTTATCTGGAAGGTTTATTGAAAGGCTTCCGGACTTGCTTATAGCTTTATATCCATGGACAACTCCCGGGGGAACTACCACACTCACTTTATTATTCTCTCCTACAACCACTTTCATATTTTCTCCAAATGTAGGTGAATCTTTCCGGTTATCCCACAAATAAAGCTCAAAATCTCCTGGTCCTAGAAAGACAAAGAAGTCTGATTGGAGTCTATGTTCATGTGGACCTCGTTTCTGCCCAAAATTAGTGAAAGAAACATAGGTCATCACAGGTTTGAAGTTGTTTTCATCTTTCCTGTATACTTCAGAAAGCCACCCTCTTTGATCTTCATTCTTATTTAGGTCTTTTATGATGATTCCTTTTATCATTATTCACCTATAAAATCTTTTCAACAGAGTATGCTTTACTTCCCTTATAATATCCTTTTATAAGTATATCTGCAATTATCCCAAATAAGATAAGCTGAATGCCCACCATCACCATAAGAGCCCCTAAAAGGAGCAGAGGCCTATTCCCTATGGGTGTACCCAAGAATACTCTTATAACTGCTAGATATCCCATTATTATAAATCCTATAAAACTGCTAACTATACCAAACCCTCCAAACAGATGTATCGGCCTTGTAGAATATTTCTGCCAGAACAGGACCACCAGAAGATCAAGGGACCCTTTTACTATCCTATTAATGCTATATTTTGTTCTGCCATGCTTCCTTGGCCTATGGTTCACCTTAACTTCTCCTACCTTAAATCCTTTCCACATCAATAGGGCAGGTATGAACCTGTGCATC
>JAHJCS010000015.1 GCA_018812465.1 Nanobdellota archaeon
GATCAAAACAGTATCCTCTTTTGCATGATTCTTTCCAGACCTGATAAAGATAGGTATTTATTGCTTTTATTGGCTCAGGAAACTCCCTGAACCGGATAAGCTGTGGATGACTCTTATATCCTTTAGTCTTTCCCTGGAGAACCTTCCTGGCCAGCAAAGCCTCTCTCCACAATGCAACAAGGCCTTTTGAGTCAAGGTATTTGGGATGTATGCTCCACAGTCTCATGAGATGAAGAGAGATGCAATAGATTATTAATTTTTCTAAGGATAACTCCCACTCACTCATACTTGAAGAGAGTCATGAAACATTTTCCGTATCCTGGATTGAATCCAATCTTATCAGTAGGTATTATCAAACCTTGTTTGCCTCTAGGAATGTCCAGACCTTGTTTATGAAATATTTTTGAGATCAGCCTCCCCCATAGGGTAGGGTATGCAGCTAATTTAGTTATAAGCTGCTGAGCCTCTTCTAAGTCATAGAAATAGCATCTTTTGTCAACCCACCAATCAGGGTCTATTCCTTTCCTTCTTAACCATGAGGTCTTATCTTTTGCCACTTCCTTCAGATACATCCTAAGATAATCAGCAATAGGCATCACCTCCTTCTCCACTACCTCAAGGTCCATTTCAGCTAATTTCAAGTTACGTTCTATGCTTTTTATAAGATGATCTCCATCCTCGCTGCATACAAAATCCATGATTCTGGATTGGCTCAGATAATCAAAGACAGGACGTATAGAATAGCTACCTTCACACTCCTCAGGAAGCTCCTTTATCCTCTTATTGAATTCTCTTTTCAGTGCATTGCTGTCTGGATTCTTCTCTGCGTATTTCTTCATATCACTGAGAAGCTTAAAGCATAACATGACTTTCTCTTTGTTAGAGTATACATGATACCTAAAATTCTTGATATTGGCCTCATCTAAAGTGTTTACATTCTTAAGCTCATAATTTTTAGATTTAATAATCCTATCAGCTACATTAGGGCCTTCTTTAGTCATCACAAGCAAGTCTTTAGGAGCTACAAATATTGCCCTGTCAATATCAATCGCCACCCCCTCCTTGATAGGGTTTTCTGCAGAGAATACATGCACTTCATTGATTCCTGACAATTGAGTGGTTTCCATTGTATAAAAAAGGTTGCCTTCAAGAAGCTTGGGAAGGTGGAATAAAAGCCCAAAATCACCATACATAAGCTCTACTACCTCAGAAAAAGAGATGTCTGGAAGATCAGCTATCTGACCAACAGGACTATCCCCGCTGAATCGCTCACCCTTGTTCTTGAGATAAACGCCTGAAGCCAAGAATCCGTCATGCAGAATCTCCTCCATTTTCCAGAGCTTCTTTGTCATATGGCTTACAAGCATAACAGACATATCATATTCCCTCTGTTCTTTCAGCTGTATTCTTTGATGCATATCCTTAAGTTTTGATCTCACTTCATCCAAAACCTTCCCGACATCAGATTTTGTTACGCCTTTGTAACCAGGAAACTTGCCTATGTGAAACTTAAACCAATCCTCACCCAAGAGAGTATCCATATCATGGAATATGCTCCTTTGCTCCTCCTCCAGATTCTTGACTAGACTCTCAAACTCTTTTATCTCGTCCTTTGTTGCGATTCTCCTGAAAGGTTCTGTGATAGAAAATGCGCTCCCACTACTTTTGTAAAAAGGAGCCCAAGATGTCCGTGCTTTTAATACAAACGGCGCAAACCACTTATAATTATCTCCCCTCTCATTGAAGAAATTGGTTGAATACCAACTCACTGCTTCTTTGCATTTCTTATTAAGATCCTCCAGCCTTGATACAAGTTCTTTATCTTTGATGAGCTTCTTTACAAAATTTATTCTTTCCTCAATATCTTTTATCTTTTCATTCATCTTAGGTATTTCTCTAGAGATTGAAGAAGAGGTGGATTCCCCCAATAACTCATTTACAGAATGGTTTTCAAAGAAAGAGCTGACTCTGGAGACCTCTGCCTTCCAGACCTGAAGATCATTCTCAACTTGGGCATAATTCTGTTCATTGAGATATTCTAGATTTAAAGTCTTAAGGTAACTGCTATTTAGCCCATCCACTAAATATTTTGCATGGTTCTTGACCTTATCTGAGAATTGACTCTTAAGGTTATTAATCTTCCAGGTAAGAGGCCTTCCGAAATACTCCTTTGTGGCTTTGCTTACA
>JAHJCS010000161.1 GCA_018812465.1 Nanobdellota archaeon
ATGTACACTAATGAGATAAAAGACAAGCTTGAGGGGAGAAGGTCTGAGATGAGAAGAAGGCTTAAAAAGCCTTTTGAGATGCCTAGTGTTTCTCCTAATGGAGCAAAACATCTTGATTATGGAGCTCTTGAGATGGCAAGGCGCACCATATATTCTGTCAGACAGGACATGCCATTGTTCACAAGCACTTCATGTGGTGTGAGCTGGGCTTACAAAGTCCCATGCTATAATGGCTATGGGGGTGTGAGAGCACTTGACAAGCTGAAGTCAAGGGTTGATCGTGGCAAGATAAAAGCTGATGAAGTCCGGAGCATGAGAGAGAAAGGAGAAGGCTACTGCAGCAATACATGCTATGAGAAACAGAGGGATATCTGCAAGAAAGGAAATGATGTGTCAAAGAAAGAAGTGAGAGGCCTTCTTGAGGCAATAGGGAAGCCAGAAGCAAAGTTTGAGATAATGAATGGTTATATCAATGTCTATGACAATGTGGGTTGGCTAGAATCGATCTTTGTGAGGCAGAACACATCGCACTGGTTGCTTGATAATGGTGGGATGGATCATTATCATACAAGAAAGCCAAAAGGTTTCTTTGATAGGTTCAGGAAATGACCCTTTAGGATATCTCTAATGACTCTATTCAATAACTCTTAGCAACATACACTTCATGCTTGGAATCCTTTCCGCAATAGACACACTTGCCTTTTGGCTTCTCGTCAAAAGGAATGCAGATTATCTTTGCTCCATTAGTCTTGTCTTTTATTGCTTCCTCACAGACTGGATTCTCGCACCAGTTTGTCTTGACAAGCTTCTTGTTGTTAATTGCTTTCATCAAATCCTGCATTGATTCTGCATTGACTGTGTTATCCTCTTTCATTTTGAGAGCCTTGTTGAAAAGATCATCTTGCATCTGCTCAAGCTCTTTTTTCACTCTCTCTTTCAGCTCTTCAAGCTTGATAAAATCCTTTTTTCCAGTATCCCTTCTCACTATGACTGCCTGGCCTTTCTCAAGGTCCTTTGGACCAAGCTCAATCCTAAGAGGGATTCCTTTCATCTCCCAATCATGGTATTTCCATCCTGGAGTATATTCCTCTCTGTCATCTAGCATTATTGATATCTCATCTGAAAGTTCGTCCCTGACTTCAGCGCATTTCTTGAGGACATTCTCTTTAGTCTGCTCAAAAAGAATAGGCACAATCACAGCCTGGAAAGGAGCAACTCTTGGAGGAAGCACAAGGCCTTTGTCATCAGAATGCATTCCTATCATTATTCCGATAGTCCTTGTTGAGAATCCCCAGCTGTCCTGCCAGACAAACTTCTTCTTCTCATCCTTGTCAAGGAAGCTTATGTCAAGCGCTGTCGCGAAATTCTGTCCAAGGTTATGTGAAGTGCAGCCCTGTGCTGCCTTTCCATTAGGCAGGAATACTTCGCAGGTGGTTGTATAATCTCCTCCTGCAAATTTCTCGCTCTCTGACTTGTAGCCTTGTATAACCGGCACAGCGTACATCTCTTTGTATGTGAGCGCATAGACATCAAGCATATCATGGACATCCTTCTCAACCTCTTCTTTTGTCGCAAAGACATTATGGCCTTCCTGCCAGAGGAATTCCCTTGACCTTATGAAAGGAACAGGATTCTTGAACTCCCATCTCACAACATTGCACCACTGGTTTATCTTCAATGGAAGGTCTCTCCATGACCTTATCCATTTCTTGTAGGAATCATACATTATAGTCTCAGAAGTAGGCCTTATTGCAAGCCTTTCAGCGAGCTTTGAGTCTCCAGTGTGCGTGACCCAGGCAACCTCAGGAGTGAATCCCTCTACATGCTCCTTTTCCTTGTTCAATAGTTTTTCTGGGATGAACAAAGGGAAGTAGGCATTCCTCACTCCTCTCTTCTTAAACTCCTTATTCATGAACTCCTGGACTTTCTCCCAGATCTCATAAGAACCTGGCCTAAAGACATAGCATCCAGAGACATCAGTGTACTCGACAAGGTCAGCTTTGGTTATGACCTGGCTGAACCACTCACCATAATCATCATCCTTCTTGGCAGTGATGCCTATCTCCTTTGTTTCCTGTTCTTTCTTTGCCATTATAGACCTCAATAAATGCCTGTATTTTTAAATGTTTTCAGGCTTAAACTCAGTCCTCTCACATGTTCCCTGGATCAGGTCTTCCAGCAGATATCTTATATTGCCCACAATCATCCTCTTGCCTGCTTCAATCACAAGCCTTCCTGCTTCCATCTTCTTGTCAAAACCCCCTCTGCCGTCACTTGACCTGTCTCCATTATCGCAGTGCATGAACTCATTCACATCAGTTATCAGAGGTATTATCCTTCTTCCTTCCATAATTCCGTCATATTTTCTTCCAAGCACTATCAGCTTTTCTGAACCGCAGTAAGTGAGGAGCTTTGCAGAGAGCTCATCATTGTCATACTCAACTTCCCTGAAATCAGTCGCATCATTGTAGTTGACAAGCACATAGAGGCCGTGCTCTGAGTGGTTCATCACAGACCTGCAGATATCCTCAGGATGATGCTTTAGATCATCATAAGTGAGGAGCATGGGCACTGCATATTTCCCATAATTCCTGAAGAGCTCAGAATATCTTGCCATGAGCTCAAGCTGCCCCACTCCAGCATGGCGCTGCATGTCCATAGGTTTCTTTGATCTTTCTTCACCAAGAGCCCTTCTTCCGAAAGCAACAGCTCCTGAGACCACAAGAGTTGTGTGCGTCCCATGATTTCTGTCATAATCTATTGTCTCCTTGACTTTCGAGGAGATTGCTGGGTAATCTACTTTGTCATTCTCATCAAACAAGCATGCTGATCCTATTTTCACTATTTGGTGTTCCATTTTTTCCTCCATCATATGAGTCTCAGAAAAAAATAAATCATGTTGGTCTTGAGGTCCAGAAAGAGCTATGCCGGGACACCGCATGCTACACGGAAGTTCATCAAGAAACAAGAACTGAAGTTGTTATTGATATTGGAAATATATCTAGAACAAACCATGCTAACAAGGAATATAACCACCATTTGAAGTTTATGATGTCATCTTGAGGATAGTAAGTCAGAACATGTATTTAAATTTTTTGGCAAAAGAAGCTAGATATCCTCAAAGTGCACTTTCTCTATCTCATAAGAATTCTTTATGTATTCTTCATTTACAGTGTAATCATAGAATCTTACGAGTTTGATTGTTCCTTTGAAATTCTGCTGATTG
>JAHJCS010000162.1 GCA_018812465.1 Nanobdellota archaeon
AAACATAATGTGATGGCATTAATTTATGAAACTTCTAACTTTAAAGTAGAATCAGTTGAAAATCCTCATATAGATAGGGATGATGGAGGCCATATAAAGATATCTCCTAAAGTGAGAATGCTTGACAGACAGCAACTCACACCCAAACAAGCTATTGAACTTATGAGGCTGACAATAGTTGTAGGAGATGCCATGACAAAAGTGATGAATTGGCATGGTGTGGATATTGGCAGATTAAACTACCAGGACAATGGAAACTGGACTGTCTTTAAACCAGAAGGTTCTTATTTACATATCCATCTTTATGGAAGAGCTAAGAGTGCAAAAGTACAAAAATATGGGCAAGCATGTTATTTTCCGCATAGAGAAGAAAGGCCTGAGTTCTATGAAAAGAATGAGCCATTGAATGAGAAAGATATGATTGAGATAAGAAAAGAGATAGAAAAACTTCTTGCTGAAGAGAAATACAAAGATTCTAACTGGAGAATTTAACAACAATGCCAAAAGACATCCTAAAAGAGGCTGATGAGGAGCTCCATAACATAAGCCAGAAGATATCTTTCCTGGCCATAAACCCCACAAATGAGACCAGGGAGAAGAAGAAGTTCTTTGCTGACAAAGGTTATGAGCCTCAGTTCATTTATGAGCCTTACAGAACTAATATTGACAGGATGATTGAGACCCTGAAGGCCATCACTACAGACAGGTCTATGATGGGCAATATTCTCAGGCAGAAGAAGGAAGAGCATATAAGAAGGTTTATGATGCTGAAATACAGGGGCCTGCCTGAATTCACAGACCATTCTGCAAAGGTTTTCGGAAGGCCCAACAAACAGCTGCTGACAAAAGCAAAAAGGCTTCTTTATGCAAAAGAAGATAAAGTAAAAGAAAATCTAAAACCAAAAGATGTCATTGATATACTAAAGGCAGCTCTTGCATTGTACGGCTTTAACTGGGAAGTAAAGCAGAAGAACATGACTGCAAAGGCAGCTGTGAACCAGTCAAAGAAGCAGGTGCTGATAAAGAAAGGAAAGAATTTCTCTAATGATTTCATAAAAAGGCTCATAACCCATGAGATCGGAACCCATGTGCTTAGGTATGAGAACGGGCTGCTCCAGCCGTACAAGATTTTTGCGACAGGACTGCCAGGTTATTTTGAGACAGAAGAAGGCCTTGCTGTTGTGAATGAAGAGAAAGCAGGAGTTCTCCAGAAGAGGATACTCAAGGTCTATGCTGCAAGAACCATTGCTGTTGGCATGGCAAGAGACAAAGGATTCAGAGAGATATATGAGTATATGAGAAAATTCTTCAGAAAAGAAGAGGCATGGAAGATAACAGTCAGGGCAAAAAGAGGCATAGGAGACACCTCAAAACCAGGAGGCCTGACAAAGGATTACCTTTACCTGAATGGGTATTACAAAGTCAAAAATTATTTAAAGAAATACAGTGTGAATAGGCTTTATTATGGCAAGGTAAGCATGAGCTATGCCAAGATGCTTGACAGGATACCAGGTCTTGTTGAGCCAAAATACCTTCCAAAGATTGAGGGAAAATGATGGAAAAAATAATGAAGAAGATACTAGACTTTGTGGATAAAGTGTCATCAAGGAAATCCAAGTACAAGCAGGTCATAATAGTCAGAGAGGACCTTCATCTTCCTAAAGGAAAGATGGCAGCACAGGCTGCGCATGCTTCTGTTGGTGCTGTGATGAAATCAGAAGAAGATGGAAAGAAGGAAATAATCAATGCCTGGAAAAAAGAAGGCATGAAGAAGGTTGTCCTCAGGGCTGTGGACCTCAAACAGCTTAGAGAGCTGAGAGGAAAAGCAGAAGAGAAAGGCCTGACAGCTGTGCTGATAACAGATGCAGGAAGGACTGTGATAAAATCAGGAACAGTGACATGCCTGGGCATTGGGCCTGATGAAGAAAAGAAGATTGATGAAGTCAGCAGAGAGCTGAAGATGTATTGAGGATATGTTTAGCTATCTAAAATCCCGTTGTTCTATAAAACAATAATAATTCCTTACTCGGCCTGACCTCTCTGCAACATGATCTGGCCGAGTGAGGCTTTTCTGATTTGAGGCAACAACAGAAAATGCTTTGCATTTTCTTAGTTGCAAAGACAAGCTTTGCAACAACAATGGCGCAGACGAGGCTGGGGTCGCGCCGTCCGGGCTGCCGAGTAGGACAAATCGAACGTAGTGAGATTTGGCCGTCTGCCGCCATTATTGTTGTTGCCGTTATAAAACTGATAAACTATTTAAGTTACTACAATCACTACCTACAAGTTTTATAAGCTTTTTATGATATATATCCATCAAAAGGCATTTAAATAAGAGAATATAAGGCCACATAATGGAATATGATATCATCTTTGTTGTAGGAGAAGTTTTCTTTGACCATCCTCTCTGCGGGACAGCAATACTCAAGAGACTGCTTGAGAAGCAAGGGTTCAGTGTAGGCATAATAGAGATGCCCACAAAGGAGTCTGAGATAAAAAGGCTCGGAAAGCCAAGGCTTTTCTTTGGTGTCAGCTCAGGAAGCATTGACTCAATGGTTCGGAATTACACTCCGCTCAAAAAGCTGAGGAAAGATGACAGAAACCTTGATTATAATGAGTCAGTGCCTGACAGGGCAGTCACTGTGTACAGCAACTGGATTAAGAAGAATTTCAAGGATTCTATAATTGTCTTAGGAGGAATTGAAGCTACTCTTAGGAGGTTCACTCATTATGATTTCTGGGAGAACAGGCTGAGAAGATCTATATTATTTGATTCAAGGGCTGACCTGCTTGTGTATGGCTATGCTGAAAAGCAGATAATTGAGATAGCAGGAAGGATTGACAAGAAAAAGAGCCTTGAAGGAATAAAAGGAACATGCCTGATATCAAGGGAGCTGCCAGCAGGATTCAGCGAGCTGCCAAGCCATGAGGAAGTGACTGCATCAAAAGAGAGATTCTGCGATATGCAGAACATGCTCAGCAATTCTGCAAACATTGGCCAGAAGCTTGAGAACAGGTATGTGCTGCAGTACCAGAGCCAAGAATATACAACAAAGGATATTGATTCATATTACTCTCTTCCTTTCACAAGAAAGATTCCAAAAGAGATGCAGGGGTTCCAGTTCAGTGTGGTGACACACAGAGGCTGCATTGGAGAATGCAACTTCTGCTCCCTGAAGCTCACAGCAGGAGACAGGGTCATATCAAGGTCAGAGAAATCAATACTTGATGAGATAACAAGGCTCACAAAACATCCTGATTTCAGAGGCAATATTGATGATCTCACAGGCCCAAGCGTGAACATGTATGGCATGGACTGTAATCTCTGCAGAGGAAAGTGCATTGACTGCGCAAAGCTTGACAGGTCCAGCAAAAAGCTGATATCTCTTCTAAAGAAAGCAAGAAAGATAAAAGGAGTAAAGAAGATATTCATACGCAGCGGAATAAGATTTGACCTTGCATCACAGGATCTGCTAAAAGAGCTTGCTGAGCATCATATCTTTGACACACTGAGGATTGCGCCAGAGCATGTGAACAAGGATGTGCTCAAGCTCATGAACAAAGACAAAGGCAGCCTTAAAAAGTTCATAAATGATTTCAGCAGGATAACTGGGAAGAACAAGCTCTCATTCTATTTTATGACAGCACATCCAGGCTCTACAATGAAAGAGGCAGAGGAGCTTGCAGATGCGGTCTCAGGATTATGGAATGCAGAGACAGTCCAGGTATTCACACCGACACCAATGACAGTATCCACATGCATGTATTACACAAGCCTTGACCCAAAGACAAAGAAGAAGATCTATGTGCCATACTCTTATGCTGAGAAGAAAGAGCAGAAGAGAGCTGTGATGGCAAATGTCAGAAAGAAAGAGATCCCTGACTCCAGAGACAGATTGGATGCAGGGAAAAGAAGCCAGAAAAAGAAGGGAAAACCGCCACACAAAATATTTAAATAAGCCTGTTAAAAAGAGGGATTATGGAGACATACATTGTGCTGGTCATAGCAGCAGTCATAATATTTCTTGGATTTATAGGAGAGCTTGTATTCAGGAAGACAAACATACCTGATGTCATATGGCTTATACTATTCGGAATAGTGATAGGTCCTGTACTTAATATGATCTCGCCAGATGTTGTTGAAACTTTTGCACCTATATTCACCACATTCACGCTGATATTCATATTATTTGAGGGCGCTCTGAACATAAATATAAGGGAGATATTCAAGGGAATGTACAGCGGTTCTATGCTTGCTTTTGTGAACTTCATAATGAGTGTCATTGTCACATCAGGCATTGCCTATATGTTTGGCATGGAACTGATACCAAGCCTTCTTCTGGGAACAGTGCTTGGAGGCACATCATCAGCTGTGGTGATACCTATAGTGAGACGGCTGAACATAAGCAAGTCAGCATCAACATCCCTTGTGCTTGAATCAGCAATAAGCGATGTTCTCTGCATCATAGGTGTTGTGACAATAATTCAGGTAATAGAGCTTGGCCAGCTCCAGGTGGCAGAAGTGCTTCATGGAGTGCTGAGCAATTTTGTGCTTGCGCTTTTCATAGGAGGGGTAGGAGGATATCTATGGGTCAGGATACTCTCAAAGATCAGCTCTTACACAAAGTCATTCATAATAACAATCGCAGTCATGCTCTTGTTCTATGGATTTACAGAGTTCATAGGAAGCAATGGAGCAATAGCATGCTTTGCTTTTGGAGTTGTCATGGGCAACTCAAAGAAGATACTCACTGTGCTGAACAAAAACACCACTGGAAGCATGAAAAGCAGCCAGTTCTTCTTTTATTCAGAGATAGGTTTCAAGATAGCGTCGTAAAAGCAGTCCCGGAGAAATTGCGCGCAAGTTTGCGAAAGAATGCAAATGTTGGCTTCTGGACTATGGAGGTAATCGCATTAGTGATAATGGTGCTGGCGT
>JAHJCS010000163.1 GCA_018812465.1 Nanobdellota archaeon
CAGAGAGGACTGGGTACCCTCACCTTTCCCATATCCTGAATTAACATCCTAGAATGGAATAGAGCGAAGCAATCGCATGGAGCGGGACTAAAAACTTCAGTTTTTAGTCGCGCACTAATCTCGTCGTTAAGGGGCGAAACCGTTAGAAGGAAAAGGCGAGGAGTAGTAAGCACCATAAACTGATTAGTCAAGTGGTGTCAACCAGGTCGGGTGTAGTTAGGATTAATCATCTCATCTTGTCATATCATTCAATCTTGCTTTAACTTAGTAACTTTTATATATTCAATTCAATAACCTATCATCATGGCAGATGAGGGTGATATTTTCATAGGATCCATAATCGGCTTCTTCTTAGGCTTGTTCTTCTTTTACAAGGGTTTTGTGTGGTTCAGGCTGAAAAGGCTGATAGAGAACATGCCTACATCAAAGGTAAGGTCACTTGCAATGGGCCTTGTTGAAGTGTTCGGCGAGGTAGTGCCTTACAATAATCAGCTCCTTGCCAGTCCATTATCAAAAAAGAAATGTGTGTATTATGATTTCAGGATTGAGGAAGAAAGAGGCTCTGGAAAGAACAGGCATTGGGTGACTCTTGCAGGCGGAACTGATATGCTGCATTTTATCCTCAAAGATGATACCGGACAGGTGCTTGTTGATCCTAAAGGAGCAGAGATTGACGCTGCTGCTGACCTCAAAGGAAGCTCTGGGCTGATAAAAAGCTCAAGCCCTCTTGTCGCTGAATACCTGGCCAAGAGGAATATCAGGACATCTTTTCTTGGATTGAACTCTCACCTGAGGTATCATGAGAAATACATTGAGCCAAAGGACAAGGTTTATATCTTAGGCACTGCTGATGATAATCCTTTTGTTGACGAGGCTACTTCCCAGAAGAACGAAGCAGACATCATGATACAGAAAGGAAAAAATGAGAAGATCTACTACATTTCTGACAGCAGTGAGAAAGGTGTTGTGAAAGGCCTGGCCTGGAAAGCGATTGGCGGTCTTTTGGGTGGAGGAATTCTTTCAGTTGTATGTCTTGCTGTTATTCTACTTTATGCCGGACTATGGTGATCAAATGATAATTCAGATGATTCAGCTCGGCATTGGTGCTAGTATATCCTATCTTGGCTATAGATGGTTTCTCACAAAGAGGCTTGTTGAGGATCTGCCGACCTCTAAGATCAGGGGTCTTGCGATGGGTCTTGCTGAGGTAAAAGGCAAAGCCAGATTCTACAAGGACAACATTTTGATCAGCCCTATCTCTCAGAGAAAATGCATCTATTATGCTATAATGATTCTTGGCCTTGTTGAGCGCATGGATGATGATATGAACAAGAAGATTGAATGGGCTCCTATCAAGACTGCATCAAGCGCTGTTCCCTACTTTGTGCTTGAAGATTCTACTGGTTCTGTCCTTGTTGAGACAAAAGGCCACAAAGGTCTTAGGACAATAAGGGCAATAAAGACTGAAGAGTTCAAGCCAGGACTTGGGCCTCATGAGGCTGAGGTAAAAAAGCTGCTCAGCCCCAGGCTGGATAAGAGGATTCTTGACAATCCCAAGAAGATGACAAAACATTATGAGCTTCTTGTCTGTCCAGGAGACGAACTTTATGCGATAGGCACAGCAGGAGACAATCCTTTTGTTGAGGAAGCCACAGCCCAGAAGAGTGTGGATGACATTATGATGCACCAGGGCAGTGATGGAATATTGTATATCACAGAGAAGAAAGAGGAAGGATACCTTAGAGGCCTGAAGATAAAATATACTGCATCATTTATCATTGGCGGATTCTTCATATTTGCAGCATTGTTTTCCCTGCTTCTGAATGCTCTATTCTGAGCATGATCCTCTGGCTGTTCTCATATGTTCTGTTGCTGATGATCTGATCTAAGGATGGGTTATAGCGTCTCACTGACCATAATATTAATAAATCAGCACTTATTTCAGTATTCTATAACCTAATCATAATATAAGGGGGGATAACATGGCATGGGGAATCGCATTGATAATAGGCCTGGTGGTACTTCTTGTTGTTATAGCTGTAGTTGGTTACATCATAGCTATATTCAACGGTCTCATAAGGCTCAAGAACAACATAAAGAAATCACTTGGAAACATTGATGTCCTGCTAAAGCAGAGATATGACGAGCTTCCAAAGCTTATAGAATCAGTCAAAGGATATATGAAGCATGAGAAAAGTGTCCTGACTGAGATAACTCAGGCAAGGTCAATCTACTCAAAAGCCGGCAATGATATCCACAAGAAGGCTCAGGCAGATAACATGATGACTGGAGCATTGAAGACCTTGTTTGCTGTCGCAGAGAACTATCCTCAGCTCAAGGCTAATGAGAACTTCATGCAGCTGCAGGGCAGGATAAGCGGTATTGAGAATGAGCTTGCAGACAGAAGAGAGTTCTACAATGA
>JAHJCS010000164.1 GCA_018812465.1 Nanobdellota archaeon
CTAGCAGCTATAGCAGCCTCTTTACTAGGCCATATATCAAGCACTACTCTTTGTATGTCTTCATCATGACCAAGAATGCATCTCAGTCTGATTGCATTCTCTTTTGTGATATCAATGAAGAGAGTTTGAGTATCTTCGTAGAGAGAATCATCTATCCCATCTTCAATACCATGTCTTGCAAGGATCTTAAGTGCTTTATCATACTCGGTGTTTTCAGGGAACAGTACCATAAGCTTGTCCCCCACAAAAAAATCTTCTCCAGGAAATTCTTCTTTATAGCTGTCTATACAATCCTGAACTTCTGGCATACTTTCTGTTCCACAGCCTGTAAGAATCACCAGAATTGCTATAATAATAAGTTTCTTCATAATCAATAGTAATGAGACAGATTATATAAGATTATCGCAAAAACGAGCCTCAAAGCATTCAGTCACGTTCAGGGATTTGAAATGATAGCTTCTGGATTTGATAGAAGAGAACAATCAAACCCGGCTATATAAACATCCTCTGCCATCACCATAATAAGTTGATCTGCACCATTCTCTCTCTGGGCATTTGCACATGGCCATGTGTCTGCATTCTGGTGTACATGATGGAAGATTGCCTCCAGCTGGAACACAAAAGGTCATGCACTGACCATCTTTTCCACAGTCATCAAGACTCCTCTGTGAACATACTTCGTCTGTTCCTCTCTCCACCCAGGTTCCACCATGCTTGTTGCATTTTTCTTCAAATGTTTCAGAACATCCAACTAGCAAGAATAAGACCAAAATCATGATTATTGCTTTCATAGGGCCATTACATAGTGGATTATTTAAACCTTCCCCATAAAAACCTTTTAAAAGACCAACATTCAACCCACTCTTATGAACCTAAAACTAATCATAATCATCGTCCTTGTTCTCTTTCTCGCTTCCTGCAATCCCAGAATTGAAAGACAACCCAGAGGAGATGTAAGCATTTGCCAGAACTCACAAGGTGAGGACAAGATAAACTGTTTGGATTCTGTTTATTTTGACAAAGCAAGGCTCACAGAGGATCCAGCTATCTGCGAAAAGGTCAGTGAAAAGAAAAGGACTTTATGCTATGATAATACATATCTCAGCCTTGGCAAAGAGAAGAATGAAAACTCTTTCTGCAATGATATAGAAAACACTGAGATAAAGGGAGAATGTTATGGTATGGTTGCAGTCTCAACAAAAAGCAGTAATGAGGTATGCAATGAACTTGAAGAAGAGTCAAAGTTCTCTTGCTTATACATATTTGCAGCTTTCTCAGAAGACATGGAACTCTGCAAAGAGGTTACAGGAATCAGTATATCTGGGAATACATACAAAGACATGTGCTATAAGAGTGTAGGCTATGCTACAGAATGTGCTTCATGTGAATTCATAGAGGATGAAAGATTAAAAGTATCCTGCAGTAGGATCTGCTCTTAAGAATAGAGAATCCTGAGCTCACAAAAACCTTTTTACATCAACAAATATCCTCATCAATCATTCTCAGTGTCTGCTTTATCTCTTTTATCACTTTATCCTGGTCATCTTTCCCAGACATCCTCACAAACTTAATCAATAGATTCTTCAGCTCAGAAGAGGATAAGAACTTTATCTTGTACCTGTCTGTTATGAAATAGAACCTGAAATTATTATATTTCAATTCCTTTACAACAATATTACCAACAACTCCGACTTCCTTGCCTTTCTTAGGATTCTCCTCCAGAGAAAGCATCAATGAAAATATCTTGACAGACTCTGCCTTAAAAACTTTATTTATCTGCTTTTCAAGATCAGAAGTGATGATTACTTTTGCCATCGCTTTTTAGCTCTTTTGAGGGCATCAGACACAGGAACAGTATCTCTCTCATCCATGAGCAATTCCTGCAACTGCCTCTCTTTGGAACTCTTCAGCAGCCTTGCAAGTATCTCATCATAAGTCTCTCCTTTAGAGCCGAATTCCCTTATCTGGTCCCTTGTTGAGGAGGATATGGCTATTGTTGTATTCATTATAATCACTATAATGATTATAATTGTTATAGTTTATAAAGGTTTTGGTTGCAGAAAAGAATTCAGCATTCTGTTAATTTCATGGATCTGAATAGATGATTCTAAAGACCCGCAATATTTATATAACACCTCAGTAAGATATATGCCCATGGCAAAGAAACCAAAAAGAGGGGCTTCTGTCAGCATAAAAGTTGATGATGTAAGTAAGCTGGTCGACAAGGCCAAATGCTGCAAACCAAGACCGCATCATAGCGGAGGATTTGCTTATTTCCTTGGATTCATTGGAGCGGCAGCCTATTACATCTCAGCTGCAACAGGATTCTGGAATGGAGTCTTAGGCTTCCTGAAAGCTATTGTCTGGCCTGCATTCCTTGTCCACGGACTGCTGAAGTTCCTGGGATTGTGAAGAAAGCAATATAAGCAAGCCAGAGAAATGCAGATTCTCTAGTGAAAACATTTTTATATCTCTGAAACATATCAGGTATTATGAGAAAACTGATCATCATACTGGCATTATTTCTTCTGGCATGCTCTTCTGAACCAGAGCCAGTAATAAATCCTCAGCCAGATATAGATGTAACTCCAACTCAGCCAGAACCTTCTCCTGTAACAGACTGCTCTAAATTCTTCATTGAAGTCAATGCATGCAGAGACGACCATACTGTCAACTATGATATAACAGGCAATGCTCCTTTTTCATACCAGTTTGTAGGATTGGGAGCAACTCCTTTCCAGGATGATTTCAGGGAAATAAAGACAACCCACTCAGAAAGCATTCAGACAGCTCAGAGACTGCAAACAATAGTCATCAATCCTTATCTTGATGGTGTTATGTGCAAAGCTGCTTCTGTGCAGATCACATTGGATGAATGCTAAGCTTTTTATACATAATATTACCTTGATGATTCATGAACCTGGCAAAGATTGTTCAGAAAACATCCTATATTCTTGTACTGGCTCTGGTTCCTGGTTATTATCTTTATTACAGCAATAAGGAGCTTCTTTTGGGCATCTATCTATGGGCATATGTTATCATGGCCTGTTCATGGATTATCCTGCTTTCTTTAAGCAAATTCTTTGACCAAAGGCAAGATACAGAAGGATATTACTCAGAACAGTATCCTAAAAAAAGCAGGACAAACAAAGACTTAATCAAGTTTGGATACATTGCCCTGGCATTCTTTATGGTGAACATAATTGTTATGTGCATCTATAATATCATAATCTTCCTGCTAAAGTGAATCATCTTTCTTCCGGATTTCTCGCATGTTCACACAAGCCACTGGACTTGTGTACGTGAGGTATTTAAACACTTATTTCTGAGGTAAAAAAGACCGAAATATTTATATATAACCTATGAGGTTATACTTATGAGAGAAGAATTTGAGATTCGGATTGATAAAGAGACTAGAATAAAAGTCTGGAAAAGGGATTCCAGATTCTCAATGACATACCTGTTTTATATTGATAAATGGATAGATATTGCTAGGATTGACAACTGCCTTCATGAGGGAAGGATTGGAACACATATCCATAGGTATAGAGAATCAAGAGTTGAATTCAGGGAGATGACAATCAAAGAGTCCATGGATACATTAAAGAATATAGGTAAAAACATCAAGGAGAAGATAAAAGATGGTTGTTATAGAGATTGTTGAAGATATAGAAAATATTACAAAAGACTTTTCATTTGAAAAGATGAAAAAAAGATGTAAGGGAAGGTATACAGTATTCATGACTCCAGAGGTCTTTTATCACACTTTCAGCCCTGAAAGGATGAAGCTTCTTATGATCCTTAAACAAGGGGGTGCGATGAGCATAAGCGACCTGGCAAAAAGAGTAGGAAGGAAGTTTGAGGCTGTCCATCGCGACCTGAGATACCTTGAAGGAATTGTCAAGTTTAGGAAAGAAGACAGAAGAAGGATTCCTTATCTTGAAGGCGGAATCAAGATTGAGATGATTCCTGCGTAGTATCTCACAAATTCTTTGTTGTTTTTCCAATTTCTCCGGAAATTAAACCATAACCAATATAAACCACTCCTAATCTTCATCTGATATGAATAATCACTCAAACAGGATATCATAAGAACATTCAAATGTTGTTTAAGTTGCCTGACAAGTGGCTTAAGCAAAGGATGTTCGGAGGTATCCGAAGATGGTAACAAAGAAAGACAGGCGAAAGAGTGGTTATGTTACACCAAAAGCAACTATTTCTAAAAAAGATCTGATAGAATATGATCTGTTCATAAATCCAGAATACAATGACTGGCAAGATTATAGAGATAGTTTCAGAGATGGGTATACTGATTTTAAGACAATAAAAAGCATTAATCCAAGCCTAAGATTCTATAATGAGGAAATGTACAATAAAAGAATTAGAATGAATAAAAAGCAGAGAAAGCTTCAAATAAGAAGAAAACTAAGGAAAATAAGGATGTGACCACAAAACCTTTTTATATCTGCTAAGAGATTTTGATAGTTTATGAAACACAGTAAAGGAGGCTGGCTGGCAGGAGCCATTCTGGGTATAGGAGCGTATGGGCTTGGACTTGCTATGATAGCAAGGCCAGTCTACATGAGTGGAGGCAATGCTAATAGAATGATGGTGGATACAACACTATCATGGCAGGGAATGCTAGCATTGATATCTCTTGTTTTAATAGGTGGTTTTCTAGGCTATCTCCATGACCTGATGAGTTACTGACTTTTCTCACTAAATCCCACCCCAGTCCCCACCTGTCGGAATCATCTCCAACAAGGCTCTCAATACCCCCCTAAATCCATTCTTTTCCAACATTTGAGTGTGGAACCCTGGTTCCACGCTCAGGACCCCTCAAACTTGTTTTGAGAAAATTGTCGGCATCATGCCAGACAATGCTAATCTTTTCCGCACTAACCCATACCATCACGGCATTATCCCAGAATCACTGATTTTCTC
>JAHJCS010000165.1 GCA_018812465.1 Nanobdellota archaeon
AGTTTATTCCCATCCCCATATTCCTGTCAGGAGCATTTAAATATGCCCACACAGACCATCTCTCTGTGATATACATACCTAACCCTGTTTCAAGAAGACCAAAGGAGAAACCCTCTTTATAGACAGAAGAGGCCTGCAATGGACTCCTGAGCACTGCCAGGAATGGCTGGATAACCTAAGCAAGCTAAATGATGTGATTTCCTGCATAGAAGATTATGGTGGTGAGCTTACATCCAATTATTCAAGAGAGGTCAAGGGAAGGAGAAAGGATGGAAGCTGGGTTCTTGGCAAAGCAGTTCCTTTGAGATTAAAAAAGTGAATTCTGGATTTGATGGAGGGTTTGCGGGCGAGGAGGAGGCATGTCCAGAGCTTCCTTCCAGATTTGATGTGGGTGATATATACAGAAGAATATGATGTTTTGATAGTAATATCTAATCATTTTTCAGTTAAATTTATATAGTTATAGGTTATAACTGGATATAACGAGTAAGTCCTACTGAAAGGGTGACGGCTCAGGATTGAGCTCAGGACGAGTAAGTGGGGTTCGTTACTTTCTAAAAAAGTCATTCTTTTCTAATACAATCCTGTCTTTGATTAGATCAGTATAGTACTCACAACCTTCTTTTAATCTGAGAGTATTATATTTATATCCAAATGAACCGCAAATGAAATCAATAACCTGAAGACAGGGATTATTCTGGGAGGATTCATGGATTATATTGAGCTGAGGTATCTCATTGAATGTAGATAAAAATTCAGTCTTTACATAGTTCTCAAAATTCTCACATTGTTTTTTTGACATGCATTTATCCAGACAGATGTTAAGTATCTTCTTATTGCTTATTTTCCTCAAAGGTTTCTCAAGCAGGATTTTAATGAGGTAATTGTATAATACTGGCAGATTATCTTTAAGTCTTTCTTGAGTATACTCTTTTTTTATTATTAAAGAATATATTTCCAGATCTATCTTGTTTATCCTATTAAGGAATTGCTCCCTAATAAGTTTTGAGGAGTTTGTAAACTTGAGTTCTGGTGTTTTCTGATGTTTCTTTGATAATCTCCGCTGGCGTATTCTTTTAGGTATTCTGCTAAGTTTAATGTGAGACTTATCATCATCAATCTTGATGCAACTTATAACAAAGTAAAGGCTGCTCTGTTTACTAAACCCTAAATCGCCGCTTTCATCAATATAGATATAAGTCATTAAGAGAGACTATTCTCACTGATATAAATAATTTCTGAATAGGTATAAATTGTTCTCAGCAACCATCTCTTTTATTTTCATAACAGTCTCCTGACTTCTCTCTCTAATTCTTCCTTGCTCGGCAGATACAGCTTATACTTTGACACAAACATCTTATTTGACATTCCGGCTATCGCATATTCTACCTGCACTTTATCCTTCTCAGTGCATAGTATTATCCCGATTGGCTTATCATCCCCTTCTTTGTTTAATTCCTTTCTGACATAATTGAGATAGAAATTTATCTGCCCAGCATCTTCATGCCTGAATTTTGAAGTCTTTAGCTCAATAACCACATAGCATCTCAGATGAATATTGTAAAACAGCAGATCAATATAAAAATGGTCATTATCTATTGTAAATCTCTTTTGCCTTGCAACAAAACTAAATCCCTGCCCCAGCTCAAGCAAAAACTTCTGCAGATCATCCAATATTCTTGTTTCAATCTCCTTTTCAGTATAAACCTTTTTTTCATTTAGATCAAGAAATTCAAGAATATACGGGTCTTTAATCAACTCTTCTGTTTTTGAAGGGATATTCTTATTCTTTTCATACTTTATCAGGGCTTTCTTGTCTTTGCTCATGAGCAATCTTTCATAGTGGAGGGAATATATCTGCCTTTTTAAGTCTCTTACGCTCAAGTTCTCAATTATGGCATATTTTTCAAAATATCTCCTTTTTATCTCATCCTTTATCTTGATTAGCTCGCAATAATGAGTCCATGACAGCCTAAAGAATTCGTCAGTCACTGACTGACCAATCTTATCTTTATAGACAGTATAGAATATCCTCATATTCTTTAAAGCAGTCAGGCTAAATCCTTTTCCGAATTCTTTGATCAATTCAACAGATAAACTCTCAATAAGCTTTTTTCCATATCCTGCTCTTTTCTCGCCTTTTTGCTCTTCTTCAACAATTTTCCTGCCAATCTCATAGTAAGCCTTTAGCATTTCTGCATTCACAGCATTAAAAGCATTATACCTTGCCTTATGGATTATTGATTTGACATCCCTGATTATGATAGAGAATTCACTTCTTATTGTATCCTTATTTTTCGTAACCATTGGCTGATTCTCAGCCACCATCTCTTTTATTTTCATAAAAACTTTAGGATTTTCGAGGTTTATAAGCCTGGTGGTTTTAGACCGGATTTCTTCTGTCATCTCCGGAAACTTCTCACAAGACACTGGACATCAATGCACAAAAAGTTTAAGAAAAAGCTAAAAGATGAGGGATTTGAGTTGTCCGATAAAATCGGACAACTGACATAGGTTTATTCTTTTTATAATCCTTCCTCAGAAGAAACCGCAAACACTCCAGAATTACGCTGTTTTTATGTAGGATTTCCAGGAATTATTCATTCACATCTTCCACTTTGGTGTCTTCATAAGCTCCACCATCTGCTTATTCTTCCTGTGGTTCAGGATAACATTCCCCATGACCTCAATTCCGCACTTTCTCAGGACTTCTTTTGGTTCTTCCTGCACCATCTTGATATATGGCACAAACTCAGGGTCAGTGGTTGTTATATACTCAGCTGTGTTGAAACCGCATTCATCTATTGTAGCAATCGGCAGGGTATTATAGAGAATTGTCTTTGAGCCTTCATCATCCTCATACCCAAATGTTCCTGGAGAGGTCTCCAGAAGATGCACAAAAGACTCTTTTGTCATCCCAACTTTCTCCATGTTCTCTGCTATGACAGCAGGAGCATTCCTTACAAGCATTCCCATCCCTATTATCTCCAGGTCTCCAAGGACATTCAGCCAGGCGCTGAAGAAGGTGTTCTGGCAGTCTTTCTCGCATCCCATCCTCTCTTCAAGACTGTATCCTCTAACACAATCCCCTTCTTTCTGATACACATCCAAGAGTATGATAGGCATATCCTGAGGAGTCCTGACTATAAAAGCGTCCACTTTCCTCTCTAAGTATTCAAATCCGTATTCCATAATAAAGAACCCTTTTTTGATATATAAATGCAGGTTAATTTATAA
>JAHJCS010000166.1 GCA_018812465.1 Nanobdellota archaeon
ATTCAAGAGGCGCAGGGTCTGTGTTTGACCTTGAGGACACAAGACCTCCATGAAGACTGGATGCTGATTCTGATGGAGATTCATCAACCTCACTGACAAGATAAGAGCAATCATTGCCGAACCTGTCAGAACACTTCACGTTCTGTACAGACAAAGGATTGATTGTCCTAGGATTCCCATTGAGATCAATATAAGCCTGGACATCATCAGCATGAGATACAGCCAGCAGCTCTATCTGGTTAAGATAAGTCACTTCAGGCACAATCTCTGCTACCTTGACCTTGACCCTACCGCCCAGGTCATAGGCATGATCAAGCTTGTGATATGTTGTTGACTCCATCTGCTTGTTGAGTATTCCAAGCAGGCCTTCTGCTTCAAAGACATAATCAGAGCCATTCCAGGAGCTGTATATTGGGCAGGGTGGAGGTTTGGGAGGATTGTTATGGTCTTCTGTCTGAATCAGGATAAATACTGAATTATTCTGAGGATGCAGATAATGGTCAAAATCATCAGATATTGAATATTTGAAGATGTCATCCTCAGATGTGATAAAATCTTTGTATGCAACTGACTGCCAGGAGCTTGTGTTGAAGTTCCATATGCTCATATTGGTCATATAATCTTGAACTTCATACCCATGCCCTTTCCAGTAGATATTCAGCGTCTTTATGTTGTCAGGCGACTGGTTTATGTTGAACACAGCCACAAGGCTGTTTATGAAATCAGGACTAATACCAGAAAAGGTTAATTGATAATTGTTATCTGAGTCTGCCAAAGCATCTATTTCACTATAATCATTATTGATCAAGTTCCCGAGAGCTCCTGAGCTCACATTCGGCCAGTTCTCAGGAGAATCATAATAAGAGCTCTTGAAAGCAGCATTGTTGGAATTGGGCTCATTTATGTAATACTTGATTATTGCAGGGCTTGTCTCAAGGTAAAATGTATCATTATGGATATTCCAGTTCCTTCCGCTGTCAGAGCTTGTGGCAACAGCTTTTATCCGGTAGAAGTCCTCAAATATGTTCATGAAATTCCAGCTGCATGTGAATGGTGAGGGCCCTGTTGCATTGCAGGCAAGGCCTCCGGTGACATCCTCAGCAGTGTAATAGAAAGCAACGCTCTCAACAGAATCGCCTGCGTCAGGATCAGAAGCTGTTGCTTCAAGAGTGATGTTATGGCTTGGGGCAGAGAAATTTGTTACAGAGAATATCTGGCTGTTCAGGGTTGTGGTTATTGTCACATTGGGCTTTGTTGAATTGGTCTCATACCTGAACTGTATATCTTTGTCTGTTCCAGAGATATCAGAACTGTCCTCCCATAGATAATATAGATTGTTAAGATAAGAGGATATCTCTGGGAAAAAAGTCTCATCATCACTCTCATCATTTATGATGCCAAGCTGATGAAATACTCCATCATACTCAGCAGCCACAGTCCTAAACAATGCGCAATGGGTAAAAAGATTTGATGCAAGATCACAGCTGTCATCTGCCTGAGACCAGGAGATATAAGTAGTATTGCCTATTACGGTGATAGAAGGATTGAGAGCCATATAATCGCTTTCATTGCTGACTATAGATACATTGGACCAGGTTCCCTGACTTTTCTCACGGTAAAGGATGTCATAATCCTTGATCATCTCACCATAGAATTTACCAAGATCATTCACATTGAAATTATCGTATATCTTCAACTCATCTATGATGCCATCAGACTGATTCATGAAATCATAAGGAAGAGAATAAGAAGGGGGGTAATACATTGCTCCGAAAAAGAATCTTGATGCAGTCTCGTTTATGGCTATAGGAGCATTTGGGCTTGGCCACCATCCTGTCAGATTACCCAGCTCTCCGTCTATAAATATGCCTGCAGTACCATTACCAGACTCATTAAGATACCAAACATATCCGAAATGTTTCCATTCATAAGACCAGTCTGAAATCTGTGCTACTATAACAAATGTGTGATCACTAACAGTATCAATAGTCGCATCTTTGTCATAGAATATAAACATGTTAAGAAGGGCATCACCATATCTTACTAGGAATATAAACATACTGTTAGGCACAGGGATATCAGGGTTACTCAGGTTTAATGGCTCTAGAGTGGGTGTAAAAGAGAACATAACCTCTGAAAGATTGTTATCAGCCAAGCTCATGTTCATATTAGGCTTGTACCAGAAGGACATTGCTCCTTTGCTGATATTGAAGTTTGAGTCTACAGAATAATTCAGGTATGCTGGAGGAGATTTACTGGTTATGTTCACACCCTGCCTTGCCACAAATGGTGTGCTATGGAAATCTGAGGTGTTAGGTCCATAATCAAATGTCACAGCTCCTGCTTCCACAATAGGAGAACCTGCTGAGTATGTGGCGTTAAGCGATTCATCAAAGGATGCATAAAAAGTCAGATAGGGGTCTGGAAAATCAGAATTGTCGTCCCAGGCAATCTTTGTCACATTATAATCATCAACAATTATTGTTGGAGCTTTTGGGAAATAAGATGATATTGTCTGTCTCCCATAATAATCATGGGTCGCAAAAGAGTTATAGCTGGGATAGCTAACATTGAAGTCACCATTCCAGTCTCCTGAGATATACTTTTCCTTGTAGTGCACATAGCTTATGTTCAGATCATCAGGAGAGAACTCTTCCCAGACAGCATGTATTGTGCTGTTCTGGTCAACTGCAAGGTCAGGAAGATACGCCATCTTGTCTGCATCACTGGCAAGCTGTGGAGCAGACCAGCTTGTGCTGTTCTTCATGATATAATATACCTTAACATCGCTCTTGTTATGCATCTCATTGTAGATCACATGAAGATTCCCCTGGAAATCAGCAGATATCTTTGGAGAGTAGGATAAGTTTGATGAAAAAGTCAGCCTTTTCTGAGGAGAGATTATAGTCTTGTTTGTCACATTCACATAGAATATGCTCCTGTTGCCTGCATGCTGTTTTATCTCAGATGATGACCTAAAATTCCTTGACATGATTAATTCATCTATCTTTACACTAACACCCTCACCACCAAGCCGAACCATATCAAAATTAAAATGCTGAGTAAGGTTTGAGATGCTTGATCCTGCCAGATAACCATCAATGTACAGCCTGAAATCGCTTACAGTGAGATTTGATGAGTTGAAAGCAAAAGCGACATGATGCCATTCATTATCCTGGAAAGGGAAAAAGTAGGATCCTTCAGAGACAATGATTGGAGTGTGGTTCAGATCAATTATAAGGATAGGCTGGTGTTTTCCTCCAAGCCATATGCTCAGATATTCTGAAGTGGTCTCGTTATATGCTGTGAACAGAGACATATGGTCTCCTGATTGTCTCTGAGAACCAGAAATAGGATTGTACCAAAACTCAATTG
>JAHJCS010000167.1 GCA_018812465.1 Nanobdellota archaeon
AAGAACTATATCAGCGTGCCTTATCACATTGTCTACGATCTCTTCTGGATCTTTCATAACTGTATGTTGATACTGATGACTTTATAAACCTTACCACAAATATTTTTATAGCCTCATAAATCCAAGCCAGTATGCAATCAGTGACAGGAACCATAGGCAGGAAAAGGATAGAACCTGAAGAGAGCCTCATAAAAGATCCTTTCTTGATGGATTACTTCAAGATAATACAGTCAAAAGCCCATAGAAGACTGGCATATAAGACTCAGGTGATATCAGCACCAAGAAATCCTCACATAAGAACAAGAAGAGTGCATACTGATGAGGTGATTGCTTTCTCCCTGGCAATAGCAGATGCACTTGGGTTGAAGAAGACACTCTGTCAGGCTATAGCTGCAGGACATGATATTGGCCACACACCTTATGGGCATCTTGGTGAGACTGTATTATCAGAATTTGCAGGAAGATACCATGGTAAACCAAAACCCCTTTTGCATCATATAAACAGTGTTGTTGTCGCTCAAAAGATTGAACGCAAGGGTAATGGTTTAAATTTGACTTATGAGACATTGGATGGAATACTTCATCATTCAGGTTTTGAGAGGCCAGACTGTGATAAACCTGAAGAATATTTTGTTGTTATGTATGCAGATACTATTGCTTATACCATAGGCGATCTTAATGATGGTCTAAGATATGGTTATTTTGAAGAAAAAGATTTGCCTCATTATCAGCATGTACTTGGAGAGAATGCTGGAAGAATGGCAAGAAACATAATTGCTGCTTTGGTGGATGAGAGCCGTGAAGCAGACAGAGTGCAGTTCACACAGGGCAATATTTACAATGGGTTCGTTGAATTAAAGGATTTCCTGATGAGGAGATTCTATCAGAAAGTTGATCACAAGATGCATGCTGAAGCATTAGAAAGTAGCCTGAAATTCTTCTCTTCCTATGACTTTGGTGTTGATCCTGTTGTAGCTGTTTCTTTACTCACTGACAATGAGGTAAATGAATTAGGGAAGATGGAGCTTGATTCCATCATTCTTACACCTGAAAACCTGAGACATTTTGGTGTGTTTGAGATTCTTCCGTATATCAAGGACAAAGAAATTGATTACACAAACCCTGATCTTGACTGGGGAGAAATATAACATGATCTACTTTGCCATACTCTCAATCAGCAGGTTTATTCCTTTGTATAACATCTCTTTAGGTATTTTTGGTTTTCCTTCTATTCCTGGTTTTCCTGAATAATCTTCTGTTGCAGGTGTATGAAGAAACAAGAATCTCATAGGGCTGTGGTTTATCTCAATCCATCTCAAAGTACAATAGATCAGAGAGTTGCATATGAATGTATCAGCATCAATTGAGACTTCTGCAGGCAGGCTATTCCCTTTAAGGAGAGCAACCAATTCAGAAGAATCAATACTTCTATTTTCATAGAATTCATTTCCTCCTGCCACGATCTGCACTGAGGATTCAGGTCTTATTCCGTCTGCATCAGCATACCTGCTGAACATCTCATTCTTGCCTCTTGTTTCAAGTCTTAGACAAGGTATTCTTGAAGCAAAACCCATGCTCAGCACAAGATCTGGCCTGTAGTCTCTAATCTCTCTGTACAGAACATCAAAAGCATGATATCTGGATGGCAGAACCAATCCTTTAATCTCCACACCACTTATCTTCTTTCCATTAAATTCTTGCGCTGCATCCTTTACTGGGTTGAAATCATAACCTCCAAATACATCAAATCCAGTGAGTATTGCTCTTGCCATCAATCAAAAATAGAATATTCACTTTGCAGCAAGCTTTATATCTCCTGCTTTGACAGTCTTTCTGCCTGCATGGTTAGCATATTTTATTGCAGCAGCAGCAAGAGTCTCTGCTTTCTCTTCAATGACCTCTTTGAGAGCTGCCTTTGCGTTCTCTGAGACACGCTCTGCACCAGCTTGTTTGAGTATCTTTTCCATTGCTGCCAAAGGCAATAGTTTTTTGCTTGTTATCATATTACCTACCCCCTGATTATTTGTTTTATCTGATTATTATACAATCTTAATATATGCTATAGCAGTCTTTTTTATAAATCTTTTGTTTTTTAGAGGCTTAAACAGAGCGTTTCTGCCAAAAAGAGCTGTTTTATGCTTATTCAGGCCAAAAAAAGAGGTTTTTGCACTGGTCACAGGACAAACCTTCTGGATAGTTATTTATACAAAAATGCTTATCTTAATATTATGTCAATGAAAAGCAAGGGTATCAATGCAGAGAGAGAGCTTTTGCACAAGTTCTGGGCGTCTGGGTTTGTTGCAATGAGAGCTCCTGCATCAGGCGCAATCAGATACCCCTGTCCTGACCTTCTTGTTGGCAATGCGCTCAGGAAGCTGGCCATAGAATGCAAGACAACCTGCTCAGAAAAGCAGTATGTGTCATCTGAACAGATAAACAGCCTCAGGCAGTTTGCTGAGATATTTGGAGCAGAACCATGGGTAGCTGTGAGATTCAGCAAGAATCTGGACAGTGTTGGTTGGTATTTCATAAGCCTGGATGATCTCAAAGAGACAAAAGGAAATAATTATGTTATATCATTATCTCTTGCCAAAGCAAGAGGCATGCTGTTTGAAGAATTAGCTGAGTGTTGAAAGCTTAATTCCTCTAGGCATTATATCTAAAATAAATTCTTAGAAGCCCCAAGAAGTATGCAATATAATCATGATAACTTTTTTAGTATAATCCTAGAATCAGTAGACCTTGAGTATCTTCCTGAGGGCCATGCTGAATATTATTGAGAAAATGAGGTATGACCAGAACCATCCTATCCTAATTCCCATAAA
>JAHJCS010000168.1 GCA_018812465.1 Nanobdellota archaeon
ACCTCTTCAATAAAGAAATGGAGCCTCTCATCATGCTCTGAGATTGTCTTCATGAGCTTCTTTACTGCCAGCCTGTACTCTTCTATCCTATCTTTCTCAAGAAGTGTTATGGATTCATTGATTGCGATCACAAGCTTATTGGCTATCACCTCCCTTTTTTCGGCAGTCCTCTCCATTATCTTGGAGATAGCATAGATGATGACAGCAGTAGAGACAGAATCCTGGTCCTGGAATATGGATGCATTATGTATTATATGGTTGCTGAGCTCTTTTATCTCAGCATACTCCTCATCCTCCAGGAGGATGATAAGCTCTCTTAGGACAGTAAGAATATCTTTCTTCACAACCTCTTCCATGATATCCTGAAATCATGTTTTCATTTATATATTTTACCCAAGTTAATCCAGTTCTGTCTGCTTGGGGTATCATCTTATAATCTAAATAATTCCTCGCCTGGCCTGATTATTCTGCAACCTGACCTGGCCAGGTTGGCTTGTTCTGCCTTTCTTAGTTTTTCAGCTAGGCAATGTTGCCTCACTTCGCCACTTCGAGTTGCTGAGAAACCAGGCGAAGCTAGGAAAAGAGTGCACAATGTTAATACCATTCAAGTGCAGATTATCAAACAAAAATCACCTGTTATTGCATTTACTACAACAATCTTTAAATAATCCAGCCGCCTTATAGTCTTTATGGGGCGTTTTGTTGATACACTGAAACTACTGAAATCCCTTACTTCTGATGAGAGTTCAGCTCTTGACACACTGTCAAGATTCCTGGACTCAAAGGAGATCAAGAAAATCAGGAGTCTTGTCAAGCAGGGCAAGATATCATTCAAGCCATACACACTAAGCCTTGCTGAGAGCAGCTATTCTCTTCTCAGATCAGATTATAAAGAGCAGAAAAGCTATGTCGAATCCATGAACAGCAGGCTCAAGAAGCAGATAAACAAGAAAGCATTCCATGATTTCTCAAAACATGCTCCTGAAAAGATAAAATCAGTGATAGCACCTCACATTGTGGGGTTTGATTCTGTCAAGAGAGCAGTACTCCTGCAGCTTTTTGCGCTTGACAAGCTCCATGTGCTGATGCTTGGGGATCCTGGCACAGGAAAGACAGAGATACTCAGGTCTGCATCTGATATCTATCCAATATCCTCTTTTGGACTAGGTTCAGGAACATCTTCTGCAGGCCTTTCTGTGACAGTCAAAGGAAAAGATATAATGCCAGGTCTGCTGCCTATGGCAGACGGCGGTCTTGCCTGCATTGATGAGCTTAACCTGATGAAGAAGGATGAAATGGCATCATTATACAATGCAATGGAAAAAGGGTTTGTGACCTATGATAAAGGCGGTGACCATCTTAAGTTCAATGCTAGGATATCAGTCCTTGCGACAGCAAATCCTAAAAAGGATAAGTTCTCTGGTAAGAACCTCTCAGAGCTTAAGAAACAGCTTCCTTTTGACTCAGCACTGCTCTCAAGATTCCATCTGATATTTTTTGTACTCAGGCCTGATGTTGATGAATTCAGGAGGATAGCCCGGAGCATAATAAAAGATGAGCGAAAGGAGATAAACCAGGGTGATATAGAATTCATCAGGGATTACATCAAGCACTCAGAGAGCATTGATGTTGTGATACCTTCATCTATGGAGCATCAGATTGTTGATTTTGTGGCAGATCTCAAGAAGAATGAGGACACATTCATGGTTGAGGTGTCTCCAAGAATGGTCACAGGTTTTGTCAGGATGGCTAAGGCTGCTGCCAGGATGGAGCTAAGGGGTATGGTTGAGCAGAAAGATGTCAATATTGTCAAGAATATAGTAAGAGAAAGTCTTGAAGCTATCTAATCATATACTAATCTCTATATCTTCCTACCGAAAATTATATAAAGCAAACACATATTTTTAGATTCCAAAGGGGTTGTTGAATGCCAAGAAAGCCTAAAAAAGAAAAAGTGACAGAAGAGCCTAAAGAAGAGAAGAAAAGCGGGTTTGGCCTTATACGAAGATTCATAAACAAGGTCATAGGCAATATCTTCAGGAAGAAGAAGCATGTCAAACTAGGGCTTTATGGACCTCCTAATGGAGGAAAGACAACCCTCGCCAACAGGATCTGCAAAGACTGGCTTGGCGAAGAGATGGGTTCTGTTTCTGCAATGGGTCACGAGACCAGGGAAATACAGATCAAGGAGCAGATAAACATAAAATCAGGAAGCAAGGAGCTTTCATTCAATCTTATTGACACTCCAGGCATAGCAACCAGGATAGATTATGAGGATTTTGTCAAGAAAGGCATGAAAAAAGGCCAGGCAAAGAAAAGAGCTAAAGAAGCGACTAAAGGAGTTATTGATTCTATCAAATGGCTTGATGATATGGATGTTGTTGTAATAGTCCTTGATGCCACTCTTGATCCATACACTCAGGTTAATATCACAATCATAGGAAATCTAGTCGCAAGAAATATACCTGTTCTCATAGTGGGAAACAAGGTTGATCTGAAGAAAGCTGATCTCAAAAGGATTGAGGCAGCATTCCCCCAGTATGATGTTATAGGTATAAGCGCAAAATTCGGAAAAAATATAGACAAACTCTATGAAGCTTTGTTTGTCTTGGTGGACTAAAATGAGCTTGACACTGCAATTCATTCCATACAGCGAGATAGAAGAGTTAAGCTCACTCGGAAGGATAAAGAAGCTATTGAAGATAGCAAAAGAGAACAAGATAGTCCTTTTAGAGGGAAGGCTTAAGAAAGAGGAAGAGACAGAGTTGATAAAGACAACAATGGAAGAGATAAATGATGACTTCAAGGGTATAGAGCTTGGTGTCATCTATCCAGAAACTGGCGAAGGAGCTCTGATGAAGCGCATCAAAGGCGGAGTCGCTAAACTTATCCTTGGCAACAGGATGGGAATCACAATCATAGGCCCAGCTTCAATAGTCAAGGAGATAAAGAAGGATCCTACAAAGATAGAGCTTTTCACAACAACTCCTAATAAGTCTAAGAAGAAGAGGAGATAAATTCTAAAATGCCACACCAGTGTGTAAGATGCGGAAAATTGTATGATGACGGCTCTAAAGAGATTCTTACAGGCTGTTTATGCGGAGCAAAGCTGTTCTTCTACATAAAGAAAGACAAGCTCGAGCAGGCAAAGGAGATTGCAGACAACCTGTCCAATAAAGAGAAGAAGCAGATTGAGAAAGATGTCTATGAGATTATGGGCAGGGACCAGGAAGAGGAGGACAAGACAGTTGTCCTTGACCTTGAGTCTATCAGGGTCATAAAGCCTGGAAAGTTTGAGCTTGACCTTGTGCACCTGTTCAACAAGAAAGAGCCTCTGGTGTACAAGCTTGATGAGGGCAAGTACATAATAGATGTGGCAGAGACATTCAAGAGGAATGCTGATTCTAAGAAAAAGTGAATCTTTAAGAATTCTATTATATTCTAATTATCTATTGACACATGTTGAGCAGACTATTCCATGTCTTTTGAACTCGCTTTTTATGACATCTCTGTGCACTCCATTGTAGAGCTGCCAATCAGCTTCAACTAATGATGTGAAAGCAGACTCTACAAGATTTGCTGGTGCAGATGTAGGAAGCAATTTCCATGACTTGACAATCAACCTGTCAGTCACTTCCTGTCCAAGCTCTTTTCTTACATCCCATAATGCTCCTGAAAAGGCCTTTATTCCTTCCATTCTCATCTCATTAGTTGTCCATCCTCTATACACATAATCATCATCTATGCTTCCTACCTTGCCTTCTTCTTGATAGCCATATGTGGGTGTATCCAGGATTGAATTAGGGAAATAAGATGCATATCCTTCATTGATTATAGACAGCTGGCCATCACTCTTTGGAAGCTTTGGCTGATGTTTTATCCTATAGCTTATATAACTATTTGAATTGCTTTCGCCTTCAAACACAAAATGAGTCAGTTCATGGATATTGACTCCAGCATTCCATCTGGCAGCACCATAAGGGCTGTTAGGAATCTCTTCAAGGCAGGCTTCATTAGGGAATCCCAACTGTAACAATGGATGTCCATACTCATCATGATCAGCAGGAACCTGTACTGTATGAGAACAGACTGGAGTTGGCATGACACCTACAGTGACTTTAGGAACTCCAAGACCAAGACTCTTAAAATATTCTGCACCCCGGTTTATAGCATAATATATCATGACAGCATCAAAGTTCTGGCCTTCAAAAGTACTGGCATAATAGTTAGGGTTTCCTATCACAACAGGTTCATACACAAATATGTTATCCTTTGAATATGGCTGTATGGGTCCTGGTGGGTGTATACAGTCACCAGAACCTTTATTTCCTGTTACGCATGGGAACTTGATCTCCACATATTTTCCTCTAAGATATCCAGAACCATCAAGATTTGTCAGCTGGATTATCTTTGGCTCAGGAGTCAATTGAGGATCTATCTCATAGACCCTTGCTGAGAACTTTGTGATCTCCTGAGGTGTGTTATCTATTGTGCTTGTTTCAGGTTCAGGCTGCTTGACCTCTCCTGACATCATCCATTTCATTTTGAATCCAGCTCTCTTGCATTCAAATTCAAATATTCCGCCAGGTCCTTCTTTTATTTCACCTGTATTCTTGGAATTGCATGGTCCTAGGTCGCATTCTTGTCTTGGTTGCATTACAGACCATGCATAATACTTCCCTACCTGCTGGCATGACCATATCACATTGCCATAAGGCCCGCATTCCATCTTGCCTATTGAGTTCTGGCTGCATGGAACTACATTCTGAAGCATTACTGAAGCGCGTATGGCATCTCCAGCAATGTCCTCAGTGCTTTGACAGCCATAAATAATCAAAGAACACATTATTGCAATAATCAGTATCACTCTTTTCATGATTGGGC
>JAHJCS010000169.1 GCA_018812465.1 Nanobdellota archaeon
AAAAAAGAGTGACTGAAATATGGCAAAAAAAGCAAAGGCTGCGCACAAAAGCGCAAAAGCAAAACATAGAAAGCACATAATAGAGCTTGAAGAGGTATGGAAGATCTACACAATGGGTGATGTGGAGGTTCCTGCACTGAGAGGAATACATCTTCATATCCATGAAGGAGAATTTGTCGCGATAATGGGGCCTTCTGGTTCAGGAAAATCAACAGCAATGAATATGGTAGGATGCCTGGATATACCCACAAGAGGAGTCATAAACCTGGACAGCAAGGACATCGCGCACATGACTGAGTCAGAGCTTGCGCAGATCAGAGGCCAGAAGATAGGATTTATATTCCAGCAGTTCAACCTTATTCCAACACTGACAGCATTGGAGAATATAATGCTGCCCATGGTATTCCAGAATATACCAAGAGAAGACAGGAAGAAGAGAGCAGAAGATCTTCTTAGGATGGTTGACCTTGGAGATAGGATGCATCACAAACCAACAGAGATGAGCGGCGGGCAGCAACAGAGAGTCGCTATAGCAAGATCACTCGCAAATGATCCTGATGTGATACTTGCTGATGAACCCACAGGAAACCTTGACTCAAAGACAGGAACAAATGTCATGGAATTCCTCTGTAGGCTCAATCAAGAGAAAGGCAAGACAATTGTTATGGTCACACATGATGAACATATAGCTGAGTTCGCTGAGAGGATAGAAGTCCTCAAGGATGGTGTGATAATACAATCAAGAAAAGGTAAGAATCATGCTGGCGCATGCAAAGGAGGTAAGAAAAATGAATAAAAGATATTTGATTATGATATTGATGCTATTGGCAATACCAATGTGCTACGCAGTAGAAAGCAGTGTGAATCTGGCTCTGGACAATTATGCAGCTACCCAGAACCTGCAGCCAGTGGTGCTCAAATATGAGCCCTATCCGGTAAATCCTGGGGAGTACATGGATGTGTGGATAAAATTTGAGAATGAGGAATCAGAGGATATTGATGACCTCACAATCGAGTTTGTCCCTGAATACCCATTCTATCTGGATGCTGGAGAGACAAAGACAAGACAGTTCGGCCATATACTTGCGCACTCAAGCGTTGTTGTGAAATACAAGGTAAGAGTGGATTCAAATGCTGTAGAAGGGGACAGATACCTAAGATACAGATATAGATATTTCCAGAGTGACATGAAATGGATTGATGCTATTGAGAAGATAAGAGTACAGACAAGAGAGGCTGTCATAGCTATTGAGTCTGTTGAGACAGTGCCTAAAAGCATAATACCTGGACAGGAAGCAAAACTAAAGATAACCTTGAAGAATACAGCAAGCTCTGTGATTAGGGATATTGGATTCTATCTTGACCTCACAATGTCAAGCGTTGGATCAAACAGGATGGCATCAGCATTGACATCAACAGTACTGGATTCTTATTATAATGCAATCCCTCTTGCGCCTGTTAGCTCCTCAACAGAGAAGAGACTGACCCATCTCAATCCAGGAGAAGAGACTGTAATTGAATACAGCCTGGTAGCATTCCCTGATGCTGACTCCAAAATATACAAAGTGCCTATTTTAATGACTTATATGGATGAAGTAGGCAAGAACTACACAAAAACAGATATTATAGGCATTGTGATAGGAGGAGAGCCTGAACTGGACATAAAGATAGAGAGCAACACAATCTATGGAGAGAAAACCACAGGAGACGTAACTGTAAAAGTAGTCAACAAAGGGGTGACAGATGTCAAATTCCTTAACATAAAACTCAGAAATTCAGAGGATTATGAGATAATTTCAGAGGACGGGGTGTACATAGGGGATGTAGATTCTGATGATTATGAGACAGCTGACTTCAAGATATATGTCAAAAGCATTGACAAAGATGATGTGCTGAGCATCCCTCTTGAGGTTGAGTACAAAGATGCTACAAACAAGGAATACAGCAAGAATATAGTGCTTAAGATGAATGTATACAGCCAGAAGATGAGAGGAACAGCAGGAGGCAGCACTCTGACCAGTATAATCATGCTTGTTGTGGTGATGGGTGCAGGATGGTTTTTCTACAAGAGATGGGAAAAGAAGAAGAAAGCAGCCAAGCAGAGCAAAGAGACCAAAAAATGATTTTTTATTGTTTTTGATATTATTCCCAGGAGGCAAGAATGTTCGCTGATTTCCTTAAATTAGCATTTGAAAACCTAAGAAGAAAAGGCCTTAGGTCATGGCTCACTATGATAGGAATCTTCATAGGCATTGCCGCAGTTGTTTCTCTTATAGGCCTTGGTGAAGGATTGAGGGTTGCCATAATGGGCCAGTTCGGTTTTCTTGGGCCTGATATCCTTAGTGTACAGGCATCAGGCCTTCAGTATGGCCCTCCAGGCCAGGGAGCAGTGAACCCTCTTAGTGATGATTTTATTGAAGAGATAAACAAGATAAGCGGTGTTGACACTGCAGTGAACAGGTATATTGCCAGCTTAAAGATGGAGTTCAATGACAAGCAGATAATCACAATGGCAATGTCCTCCCCTGAGAAAGAGGCAAGACAGGTCTTTATAAGGATGGTGAATGTAAAGACAACATCTGGCAGGATGCTTAGAGATGGAGACGGAAAAAGAGTTGTGCTTGGATCAAATTTTGCAGAGGATGACAATGCTTTTGGCAGGAGAATACGCGCTGGTGACAAGATCCTTCTTAATGGAGAGGAGTTTGAGGTAATAGGCATACTTGAAAGCAAAGGAAGCTTCATATTTGATACTGCCATAGTCATAAATGAAAACACCATGTTTCAATATCTCAGGGAAGATGATGGAACTGTTGATGTTATTGGAGTAATAGTAAAGGATGTAAATGAGTTAAGCAGAGTAAAAAGAGACATTGAGAAGCTGTTAAGAAAAGAGAGGGATGTGAAAGAAGGAGAAGAGGATTTTGTTGTAGAAAGCCCCCAGCAGACTCTTGAAGCCCTGACTTCAACTCTTTTTGCAGTCCAGCTCTTTGTGTATATCATAGCGACAATATCCCTTCTGGTCGGAGGGATAGGCATAATGAACACAATGTACACTGCTGTTGTTGAAAGAACCAAAGAAATTGGCATAATGAAGTCAATCGGAGCAAAGAATTCCACAATATTCCTCATATTCCTTATTGAATCTGGATTCTTGGGAACAGTAGGAGGAATAATAGGCATAATACTTGGAGTCTCTTTTGCATATGGTCTTGCTTTTGTAGGGAGCATGGCCCTGGGATCAGATCTTATACAGGCGAATGTTAGCCTGTGGCTTATAGTAGGGTCTTTGATCTTTGCTTTTGTACTAGGAACATTTTTTGGAGTAATGCCTGCATACCAGGCATCAAGACTGCAGCCTGTTGAATCATTGAGAGCAGCAAAATGAATAAAGATGAAGTGATACTAGCAATAGAGAATCTGAAAGACAGGAAACTCAGAAGCTTTCTTAGTGTGCTTTCAATACTTATAGGAATAGCATCTATCTTTGCCCTTGCAAGCTTTGGATGGGGCCTCCAGAATTATGTGAATTCCCTGGCTGAAGAAGCAGGTGTTGAGACTTTTTATATACAGGCAAAGGGGACTGGCGCTCCTGGGTCTGATGACACATTCTTCCTCACACAGGATGACAATGATTTTGTAGAGAAAATAAAGGGAGTAAAAGAAGTTGTACCAATGTACTTCAAGCCAGGGCAGGTTGAGTTCAGGAACCAGATAAAATATGGTTTTATCTCAGGCATGGATCCTGATAAGCAGGAATTCATAGACAAGACATTCACTGTGGTTGTTGAGGAAGGCAGGAACCTGAAGAAAGGAGAGACAGATAAGGTAGTATTAGGCTATAATTACAAGCTGGACAACAAGGTATTCAAGAGAGGCGTAAGAATAAATGACAAAGTTGAGGTTAATGGAGAGCAGTTTGAGGTGATTGGATTCTATGAAGAGGTAGGCAATCCTCAGGATGACTCAAATATCTATGTCACACCAGATGTTGTTGAGATACTATTTCCTGAGACAAAAGATAAGTATGCAGTGATATTTGGGATGGGAGAGAAAGGAATAGATATGGAAGGGCTGACAGATACAATAACAAAAAAACTGAGGAAATTCAAGGACCAGGAAGAAGGAAAAGAGGACTTCTTTGTGCTCTCATTTGTGGATGCTCTTGAGACCTTTGGCAGCATCCTTAATATAATAAACGGCAGCCTGCTTCTTATTGCCCTGATATCTGTATTTGTCGCAACAGTCAACATAATGAACACAATGTATACCGCAGTTATAGAGAGGACAAAAGAGATAGGGGTCATGAAGGCAGTTGGAGCCCAGAATAAAGATATAATGTTCATCTTTGTGTTTGAGTCAGGATTCCTAGGCATGCTTGGAGGAATCTTGGGAGTGGTTTTTGGGTATTTAATATCCTCAACAGGAGGAAAGATTGCAGCAAATGCAGGCTATGCCCTGCTTTCTCCTGTGTTCCCATGGTATCTTATAGTTGGATGCATAATGTTCGGATTCTTGGTTGGAGCAGGCGCTGGAGTGTTTCCTGCATTGCAGGCAGCTAAACTGAAGCCAGTAGACGCACTAAGGTATGAATAAAGCTAGGATTATCTTTTCATCCTCTTGAGATATGCCTGAAGCTTTTGCTTTGCTCTTTTTCCCATTGAATCATCAAGATTCAGCTTTTTTATCTCTTTCTCAATATTGATCTTAGGAATCTTTGTGAGCGTCCCTTCAAACTTCCTTCCTGCCTTCACTGCCTCATCTTCTATCTGCTTTGCGAACTTGGATCCAAAGAGCTGTATTGCAGGGAACTTTGTCACTGCATCTGCTCCTGCCTCAAGCAGAAGATGTATCTCAGAGAGCCTGTTAACCCATGAGCCTGCGATTATCTGCAGTCTTGGGAAAGCTTTCCTGGTCTCTTTTATCCACTTTGCATAATAATGCTTTTCAGGGCCTTTCCTGAAAGGTGTTCCTTTGTGAGGATTCAGTGCATAAAAGGTTATCCTGTCAATCCGGTGCTTCCTGATGAAATCAATGAGTAAGGGGATGTCTTTTTCTGTCTCTCCAAGACCAATTATGAGGGTTATTGCTTTTTTCAGGCCAAGCTCTTCTGCATCTTCCAACATCCTGATTATTGGCTCAAACGGCTTTGAAGGGCAGACTTTCTTGTGAATCTTTGGATTTACGCATTCTATTGCTCCGCACACACCATCAATATGGGGCATGAACTGTTTTATCTCATCTTTAGTGAGAGTCCCGATGTTCAGCCACTGCTTCTGGCCTGTGATGTTATGGATCTGCTTTGTTATTTCAGCTATCTCTGACAGAGAGTAGGATTCATAGCCTCCGCTTAGGAACTCAATCCTCCAATCACATGCTTTTGAGATTATTGCCTCTGCAAGAACACTCTCTCTGCTTCTCACTGCTTTCTTGGGGTCTTTGATGAGCTTCTTCTGGGTTGACATGTAGCAGAAAGTGCAGTCTCCTCTTGAGCAGTACCATGATAGGAATATTGCCCTCTCGAACCATGTTTTATTGACCATATAATGCAATCCACTAATGCAGTTTAAAAAAGTTATGGATATATTTAAATAAACATCATCTTTATTCAGTATTGAGGTGATATGATGACACAAGAAGGAATGGCTGTAAAATTCTGCAAGCCTACTGCAGCTTATGAGTGTGAAATTCTGGGATATCTTCAGGCAGATCCAGACACGCAGACAGGAAAGACAAATGAATTTATCATCTGCAAAAAGACAGACAAGAACAAAGGAACTTGGGAAATTGATATAAGAAGCAATAATCTTACAGGCACGTCAATGACAACAGACAAGTTCAAGGAAAAAGCAGCAAATGCCTCAGGAGAGTTCTTCACATGGGGAAGTCCGTTCAATCCAAGTGCAGGTGATGCCAGAAGAACAGAGTACAGGTTCTACCATGAAAGCGGCGATCCAAATAAGATTGAGATCTATACTGTTGGCAGAGACTCAGAAGGAAACGCATTAGAACCAAAGACACTTGTTGTTGGATGGCTAAACTAAGAATAAGGCAACAGATTGAATAAACTCAGTAGTCAAACAGGTTCCTCTGCCTGCTTGAGAACCTCTCAAGATGCTTTGGTGGTGTGACCTGCTTGTACTCAAACCCCCAGTCCTCAAGCATCTTCTTTGAATTAAA
>JAHJCS010000170.1 GCA_018812465.1 Nanobdellota archaeon
AGAGCCAATGCTTTACACAGAACAGCAGAGGCCTGTGATAATAGAGCCTACACAAGAGTATGTTGACCAGCAGCAGACATGCATGTGTCCATGCAAATGCCAGGTTTACCCGCCTGTGATGCAGGTGCCGCAGATTGATGTTGTGTTTGTGATTGACTCAACAGGATCTATGAGCGATGAGATAAGGACAATAAAGACTCACATCATCAATATAGTGAATGAAGTTAGGAGCGGCAACCCAAGGCCTGATCTCAGGATAGGCATTGTCTCTTACAGGGATTATCAACCAGAGGACAAGCAGTATGTCTTCAGGCAGTATGACCTCACAAGGGATGTTGACAGTGCTTTGAATAATCTCAGGGCAATAGAAGCAAGCGGAGGAGGAGACCATCCAGAGGCTGTTGAGACAGCGCTTCACGTTGCGATAAACAAAATGAACTGGAACTCTAATGCAAAGAAGCTTGTCTTCCTTGTTGGAGACGCTGCTCCGCATGGTTATGGTGCAGGAGACAGGTCATTCCCTCAGGGATCACCTGAAGGATATAATTACAAGAATGAGATAGAGTATGCCAGAGCAAAAGGAATAACTATCTATGCAATAAGCTGCTCTGGAATGGATCCAGCAGGCGACAGGATATGGAGGGATATTGCAAAGATGACTGGAGGAAGTTATGATCAGCTCTCTTACCAGAGAAGAGTTGTCGAGGAGTATTATGAAGAGCAGGGCATAAGTGAAGAGTGGATTCCTGAAGCAAAAGCATCAGCTGATTATGATGCTGCAACAGGCACAATACTCACAAACTCTCTTGGAGATATGGCCAAAGGCAAAATAATGGCAGAAGCTGAGTCAATGGGTGTCAGTTATGATGAAAGACCAACCACCTCAGATCCAGAAGGCAAAGATTCCTGGCTTGATACAGGAGACATAACAGGTAATGTGATGTCTGAACCTGTTCCAAGAACCTCAAAGCAGGCAAATGTCTTCAGCAGGATGTGGTCCAGAATGCTGTCCTGGACATAAAGACTGAAAAAATTGCTTAACCTTGACAGCAACAACAATGGACTCATATACGGTCAAATTGCTACGCAATTTGCCCTATTCGCAAAGGAAAAATCAGAACTTCGTAACTGATTTTCCCTCTGCACTCAATATTCGTCCTTGTTGCTGCCAAGGATTATAAGCACCCACAAGTTTTTTATAGGCTCTTTTACTTCTTTATTCTATGAAAGAGCGAATAGTCATAGTAACAGGCACGCCAGGCACAGGCAAGACAACTCTTGCAAAGAAACTGGCCAGGAAGCATAAGTATGAGTATATTGATGTGAATGAAGTTGTTAGAAAAAACAAGCTTTCAGAAGGCTATGACAGAAAAAGAAAGACAAAGATAGTTGATGAGAAAAGATTAGCCAAAGTTCTTGAAAACGTGATTAAACAGGCCAGGAAAGAGAAGAGAAGACTAATCATTGATTCTCACATGAGCCATTATATCAGCCCAAACCTTGTTGACCTCTGCATTGTCACAAGATGCAGCCTGAAGAAGCTGGCCAGCAGGCTGAAGAAGAAAGGATATCACAAAGCAAAGATAGATGAGAACATGGAATGCGAGATAATGGATATTATTCTTGAAGAGGCAAAGCATGCAGGGCATAAAATTAAGGTTGTTGAAACATGAGGTGTAAACATGATAGGAAAAATGACAGAAGAACAATTAAAGGCTTTCTTTGAGACAATACCCTTAGAGTTCTCTCTGCTCGATGCAGAAGACAAAGTAGTAGGATGGAATAAACATGAAACACGCCTGTTCAAAAGGCCTGAGACTGTTGTCGGAAGGGATGTGAGGAAGTGCCATCCTGAGAAGAGCCTTGCCAAAGTAGAACAGATAATCAGTGAGATGAAAGAAGGCAAGCGTGACAAAGCAAGATTCTGGATTGATATACCTATGGGCCCAGAGAAGAAGCTTCATAAGATAATGATTGAGTATTATGCATTAAGGGATGCAAAGAAAAACTATCTAGGATGCATTGAATGCACCCAGGATATAACAGAGATAAAGAAGATAGAAGGACAGAAGAGACTTCTGGATTAAAATTTATTTATTAAGAAAAAAATAATAAATAAAAAAGAAA
>JAHJCS010000171.1 GCA_018812465.1 Nanobdellota archaeon
AGACTAAATGAGCTGGATATTAAGAATTATCTTCTGTTCATCCTTGCCATTGCCTGTGAATGATAACTTGGGCCATATTTGACAAAATCTAAGAGGGTTGTAGGGGCATTTAATACTGCAAATGCAACCTCTTTTATGAATGAAGGCTTTTTGTATACAGCTTTCTGCAGTGAAGGTGATTCTATCATGCATCTTTCAAATGCTTGTTCTATCTCACCGCCTGTCAGGTAGATTCCAAATTGGTTATCCTGAGTAAGGCCATGATTTGTATGCTTCATGAATATAGAAGAGTCATGCTCTTTGGTTCTCCTGTCCATATAATCTTCAACAATTCTATTGACTGCTTTGTTTCTGAGAATTTCCATCTGATAATCAACCTGAGTCTTGTTCTTTCCTAGTTTTTCACCCTTCCTCTCAACCCAAGCATCAAGCTGTTCAGAGCTGTCCTGGAATAGCCAGTGGCTCTCAACTTTATCCTTAACAGCACTTTTGATATCCTGATATGCTTTTCTTGCATAAGTGTCAATATTCTCTCTACCTATTTCTCTTAGACTTAGTCCCATCTCTGTGTTTAGATAATCAACAGCACGGGCAACAGCTCCAGCATCACATGTTCCAGGCCTATTGCCTTTTCCTGAGCCGCTCAGCGCAACTGCAAAGAAACCATCAGCAGGCGCATAGGATGTTGGTCTTCTGACTCTCTTTCCTTCTGTCTCGCATTTGATTGAATATTCTGTATTCACAAAAGCTGTGTCCATAAGATTTTTGTAAGATTCTCTTGCAGATTTTGCATCACTGCTATGGACCATATGGATCATGTGTGATAAATGGGTGTAATCCTCTGCTGACTCCAGAAGCTTTGAATCTCCTGCAGCCATGTTGCTGAACTTCAGGTCAGCTTTTATTGCAAGCTCCTCAAGTCTTGATAATGTCTTAGAATGGTTTGTGTCAGAATCATCTGCTGCTGAAGATGCAATTGACTCATATTTGCTTAAAGCTTTCTTAGAACGCTCTCTTAAGGTAGTGCCTAATTTAGTGTAATAAAGGCTTCTAGCAGCTTTCTGAGCAAGTTCTTTAAGTCCCATAAATCAGATATATCAATCAATGATATATAAAGCTTTCGTTTATGTAACTAACTAATAGTAGTGAAAACAGGTTAGTTATATATGACTCACAATACTTTTATATATAGAAGCTAAGGATGGAATGTATATGGATTACAATAAAGAATCTCTTAAGGCCCACAAGGAAAAGAAAGGCAAGATTGCTATATCTAACAAATTTGGGCCTCTGAAGACCAAGGATGACCTCAGTATTGCTTATACTCCTGGTGTAGCAGAGCCCTGCAGAGAGATAGCAAAGGACAAGTCAAAGGTCTATGATTACACTTCTAAAGGCAATATGGTTGCTATTGTGACTGATGGAACAGCTGTGCTTGGATTGGGAAATATAGGTCCTGAAGCTGGCTTGCCTGTCATGGAAGGCAAAGCAATACTGTTCAAAGAGTTCGGCAATGTAGATGCTTTTCCTATCTGTCTGGACACCAAGGATACAGAAGAGATAATAAAGATTGTGAAAGCAATTGCTCCTGGTTTTGGAGGAATAAACCTTGAGGACATCTCAGCGCCAAGATGTTTTGAGATTGAAGAGCGGCTCAAGAAAGAGCTTGATATCCCCATATTTCATGATGATCAGCATGGAACTGCAGTAGTAACTCTTGCAGGCCTGATAAATGCCCTGAAGATTGTCAGGAAGAAGCCAGCAGACCTGAAGGTTGTCTTCAATGGGGCAGGCGCAGCAGGAATCGCTGTTGCTAAGATATTCAGGGAGTATGGGGTTGGGAACATTGTCATGTGTGACACAAAAGGTGTCATCTATAAAGGAAGAAAAGAAGGGATGAACAAGTACAAGGAAGGTTTTGCTGCTGAGACAGATGCAAGGACTCTTGCTGAAGCAATAAAAGGCGCTGATGTGTTTGTCGGAGTTAGTGTCGCAGGAGCTGTGACAAAAGAGATGGTAAAATCTATGAATAAAGATTCTATAATATTTGCAATGGCCAACCCAGTGCCTGAGATAATGCCAGATGAGGCAAAGAAAGCAGGAGCAAGGATAATAGCAACAGGAAGAAGTGATTTTCCTAATCAGATAAACAATGTCCTTGCTTTCCCAGGGATATTCAGGGGAGCGCTTGACGCAAGAGCAAGGGATATAACAGAGAAGATGAAGCTTGCTGCAGCAAATGCACTGGCTAGCTGTGTAGATAAACCCTCTGAAGAGATGATAATTCCAAGCGCGCTTGATAGAAGTGTTGCACTTAGAGTTGCTGAGGCTGTTAAGAAAGCTGTTTAGAATAAGTTTCATTAAATTCTATCCATGCAGTTTTGTTATAGATGAATAATTTCTGGAATTTACTGATACATTCCCTTCTTTCAGAAGCTAATTCAAGATCATGGCAGTTCTTTGCAATAACTGCAGTCTCAATGCAATTTTCAAGGAAAAATTGGGTAGAACTGTTTATGTGATGGCAGAGTTCTGGCTGTCTTTTCAACCTTGCAAGAGTGCCATAACATGTTCTATGAGCTTGTTTTGAATATTCCTCTCTGCAGTAAGTTTCATCCAGTGAGAGTTCAGCATACATAGAATAACAATATCCCGGACTCTGAGATAAAAGACAGATATCTGGATCATTTGAGCTGTGCGCTTTTCTAGCATAGCATTTTTGGTCTGATGGTGGTTTGCATTCTAATGTGTCAACCAGGTAATCGCTGACTGTGCCTGCCTTCAGCAGTATGACAATCAATATTATTGCAGATAGAACTGATGTAATAATAGCCAATATCTTAAAGATTTTATATCCCAAGAGATATAACAGGATATTTGCAATCAAACAACCAATACAGACAGCAATAGCAATAGAGAATGATATTGGGATTATAATCAGACCCATTCCTGCTTCAGGATCATTTGCTAGAGCAACTAGGACAAATATAAGAATAGATACAATGAATGCTCCAGCAAAACTGATTATAGATGCATATAATGCAGGAGTAAATATTGCTTTAACTGCACTTGATTCATTTTTCTTCTTAAGTACAAAGTAGATTGAGACAAGTAAAGGAATAAGAAAGACAGCAATCATCAATAAGTTCCTTATCACTAAGAAGATCATGCTGTTAGTCATAAAAGAATCTGGTATAGCCTGATGCATAGACCTGCCAGGTGAGAACATACGATACAGTGTGATAAGAGAATATGTGAATCCAACTGATAGAGATATCCAAAACCAAAGAATAATGCTCTTTTTTAGTAATTCTTTATCCATATGGCTGGTTTATTTTTGCGATATATTAATATTGTCATAATAATCTATAACCATTAACTTTTTAAAATATCATTCAAACTACAGCTTCATGAACCCTATTGCATTCACATTAGGCCCATTTGAGGTAAGATGGTATGGTATACTCATGGCCCTTGCTTTCATGATAGGCTATTTCATGCTAAGAAAGCTTGCAGATGAGAAAGGAATATCAAGGGACAGGATAGACAGCTATTTCCTTTATATCTTCCTTGGAATACTTATCGGAGCAAGGCTTGGTGAGGTCATCTTCTATGGTCCATGGTCATATTATCTTGAGAAGCCGTTCAGGATC
>JAHJCS010000172.1 GCA_018812465.1 Nanobdellota archaeon
AATCTATTCAGGTATAATACTTCCTATTGAGTCGCAGGTAACTTCAGGAGGCAGGCAAAAAGAGATAATAGCAACAGGAAAGTTAGGAGAGATAGCTAAAGAGGCTATCAAGAATGTATCTGCTATTGTCAAGAAATACTTCGGAGAGGACATGAAGAAATATGATGTCTTTGTCCAGTTCCTCCAGACCTATGAAGGTGTTGAGGGTGACTCTGCATCAATCGCAGTCGCTACATCAATAATATCTGCCCTTAAGAATGTGCCTATAAGGCAGGATGTGGCTATGACCGGCTCATTGTCTGTCAGAGGAGATGTGCTTCCTATCGGCGGAGTCTCAGCCAAGATTGAGGCTGCTATTGAGGCAGGAATCAAGAAAGTGATTGTCCCTCTGTCCAATCTGGATGATATTGTGATAGAAGCAAAGAAACTGGCGAAGATAAAGATTATCCCAGTCAGTGACATAAGACAGGTGCTTAAGGAGGCTCTTGACTGGAAAGGAAAAGAGAGCATCCTTAAGAAGATCCATTCTGATTAATGCTCTCTCATATAACCAAGATCTTTTTTTGTTTCCTCTATAAAATATTTTGCATCATCAAAACAGCTCTCTGTCTTAAGGGGATATCTGGATTCAGGGTCTGCATATGAATAGATCTCTCTGAATCTTCTAAAACAATCTATAGACTCTCTAAGATAGGTTTCCCATTTTTGTTCTTTTGATCTCAGGCTGTTTGCTCCTGAGGCATACATTACAGAATCTTCCAGCAGGTCAAGAGCCTCTCTTGAAGGCATTGACCCATCCCAATTGATGGTCTTATTATACATAGCTTCTGCTGTCCTGATAACTCTATTGCAATGATCTTTGAATTCTTGAATAGTATATTTTTGGGTCTGCATTTAGAACCTCCTGATTCTTTATTAAAAGTTGAACAGATTTTAGTATATTCTTGATATACAATCTATATATGATTTGTATAAACTTTTCCATTTATAAATCTTTCTAAAATTAGCTACTTCAGAATAGAAACATATATAAATAGACATGGCATTTTGACACCAGAAAAAGGTTAAAACATGAGGGTGGTCAATTTTGCGCTGTCTTGCGCTGTTTTATTGCTTTTGACAAGTGCTTTTGCAGGAGCGCAGGACAATCTTACAAGGAACTTCAGGCTGCAGTTTTATGGTGAATACTGCGACTGTGATGATGATTGTGGTACATTCAGCAGCTGTCTTTCATCAGACACAGATCTTTTTGTAAAGAATATGAACACCCAGTCAGGGGACAAGATAAAAGAGGCTCAGGCTGCAGGCTTCAGAGGAATATGCACTGAAGTGACAATGAATGGCGAGCTCATGGTGTATGCCATGACAACTGAATGCTCAGAATACGCTCAGCCAGAAAAAGACCTTGACAACACAGCACCGGGTTCAACCCAGCCTGCTGACACAAGCTCAACAAACAGAGTCATAACAGTCAGTTTCAATGGGGATAAGAAAACAAACTCAAGCACAAGCAGCCCGAAAACAACAACTGCAAAGAAGACTGCTGCTAATACAACAAACAAATCAACAGGAGGTCAGAACATGGATTTAATAACAGCAGGAATCATAGCCGGTACAATAATCCTGGTAGGATTCTTCGGACTCATGGCTTGGATGGCATATCTGCTTCAGAAGAAGACTGTTGAGAAGACAGACAGAATGCCTAAGAAATGATCTATATTCATTCTCTGCTTATAATAATCAGCAGATTATGCCAATCTATGCATATTCTCAGCTGCCTTAAGAATTCTTTGTCCTCCTTCATATGTTCTTGGAGAACCGCTGACAGCTATCCTTATCCCAGTCTTGTCAAGGTTTCCCTGGGCATATGGTGGAGCAAATATCTCTAGTGGTGTCACAATCACACCCTCTTCTTTGCATAATCCAACAAGATTGCGTGAGTTATAGACTTCAGGATTCTTGGCTGCTTTCTTGCTGTCAAGATATAATATCCTATACATGCCCTCTATATCTCCTGGCACAATGCCGAATCGCTTTATCTTACTGTTGATCGCTCTCTCAAACTCAGACTGCCTATTGTTCATATTCTCAACTATATGCTGGCTGAGGCCATATTCTTTGTTGAACTGAAGAGCCCACTTGGCAAGCATCAATACATTATTTGCTATGCTCACATATTGGGCACTGCTTGATGTCTGGATCATCCTTCTTTCTGAAGGGCTGTCAAATATTATGTAAGCCAGCCTTATCCCAGGCATTCCAAACTCCTTTGAGAAGCTCCTGCCCACTTTCTTGTTAGGTATCTGTGAGAGAAGCTCCATTGATCTTTTGTCATACTGCCCATACACATTATCAAATATCAGCTTGACTTCCTGCGATAATTCCTGAAGTATCTTCACAGAACTCTCAGTAAGATTATAACCTAGAGGATTGTGAGGCACATTTATTATTGCTGCTTTTATGCCAAACCTGTCCTTATCAGACAGTATCTGTGAAGCAAGATCCTCAATATTCCATGCCTGAAATCCAATTGCTTTTCCATTGAATCCAGAGTGGATGTCATAAAGGTATCCTGGGTAGCCATAAGCTACTGTGCCAAAGATATCAATGAGAAAATGCAGTGCTGCTGTAGAGCCACCGCTTACAAGCTGGATATTTCCTATGTTCAGGGGGTTATCTCCTGCATGGTCTCCAGAGTTTAAGTGGCTGACAAGTTCTTTAAGTGCTGTCCTGCTTCCTCTTACTCCTGCATATCTTCTGTGGCCTGCTGTCCATCTCTCTGATTCAAGATCCCTCTTGAGCTCTTCCCATATTCTGACCTGCCTATCAAGACCTTCAAGATTTCTTGTGACAACATCAGCATGGTCTATGCATCTGATAGCATCTTTACTTCCATATTTCCTGGCAAGTTTCTTCTCAAGATCCTTTGCTGGATCGCAGCCAGGTATTGCTTCAATTCCATAGAATTCGCCAATCCTGAGATTGACATCATCATCTCCTTGATCAGCTTTGTGTTTGAACTCAGTTGATAGATTAATGAACTCACCAAAGAAATCGCCAGCAGTCCTGTTGCTCTTTCTTCTTCTCTCTATCTCCTGGCCTATTGTTGATTCTTTCATTATATAATCTCTTTAAGAATCATATATAAATGTTTCTATGTTTACTACTAAGAAGGACTCTACCTTATTCTCTTAAGAAGTCTTTTGTTCAGGACCACAAACCTTTCCACAAACTTCTTGATGATATATGCCTCGCCTGACTTGATATAAATAAAACCAAGTGTTGCCACAACAATCGCTCCAATAGCATCAACAATAAGGTCAGTCATAGTGTCTATAAGCCCTGACTTCTGCATATTGAATCCTAAGAAATAATCAATGCCAAATTCTACTATCTCCCATAAAGCGCCAATTGAGAGTGAGAAGCTGAAGCTGAACAGGCCAGTCAGCAAAGGCGACATATTTATCTTTTTTGTCATATAAAAAGCATACATCATAAGGAAACCGATCAGGCCAACCATGAAAGCTGCGAATGAATGCAGCATGATATCCCACCACCAGTATGTAAGATAATAGCTCTTCATCTCTCCGAGTATGAATGATGCATAAAGGAAAAGGCTTAGAGTTATCTCAAGCTCAGGAGGAAAAAGAATTTGGTATCTTCTGGTTATCATTGATGGAAGCAATGTGACAAACAGCATGAATCCAGAGATAAAAACCAGGAGATAATTCCGTTCAAAGACAGAAGGTATCAGCACTCCAAGAAAGCTCAGCCTTACCAGAGTAGATACTATGATGTGCGCTTTGAGATTATCTTTTATTCTCAGCGGAATCTTCATCTCCATATTACCTCAACATCATCAGTCCTCTCATAAGGATCAATATCCCATTCATCAATCTCCTTCTTCACTCCAGCTTTATGCTCAAGTATTCCGAGCCATGATATCATAGCAGCATTATCGACGAGAAATTGCCTTTCTGGAACAAAGCATTCTGCGCCTCTCTCTTTGCACATTATCTTAGCCATCTCCTGCAGCCTGCTGTTGCAGGCAACGCCTCCGCCAAGAAGGAGCTCTTTTTTTCCTGTGTGGGCAATAGCTCTCTCTGAAACTTCAATAAGCATCGCAAACACTGTCTCCTGCATTGAGAAAGCAAGATCCTCTATCTTATATTTCTTAGAATCAAACTTCTGTTTGAGATTTGTGAGCAGGCCTCCAAAACTCACATCCATTCCTTTCACAGAATAAGGCAGTTCTATAATCTCACCTTTTTTCTTCATTCCAGAGTTCAGAGCCAGTTTTTCAAGCTTAGGTCCTCCTGGAAATCCTAATCCGCAGTGGCGTGCAAAGCTGTCAAGGAAATTGCCGACACCAATATCAAGAGTCTCTCCGAAAATTCTGTACTTTCCGCCTTCATAAGCTATGACCTGGGTATTGACTCCAGATGCATAAAGCAGCACAGGATCATTGCTCTTTGTCATGAGATTGCCTATCTCAAGATGCGCGATGCAGTGGTTTACTCCCACTAAAGGAATCTTATTTGTTCTTGCAATATCCTTTGCAGTCTCCATTCCGACAACAAGTGATGGAGCAAGTCCAGGGCTCATTGAGAATGAGACCAACCCAATGTCTTTTATCATAATACCTGCTGTGTCAAGAGCTTTCTTTATCACTTCATCTCTATGCAGCCTGTGATGCTTTGCAACCTCATTAGGGATCATGCCTCCTTCGCCTTCCTCTGTCATGAACATGACTTTCTCATTAGAGAGCACTCTGCCAGAATCTTCCATAATAGCCACGCCGAATGTGTGTGCTGTTGATTCTATGCCTAAGCAATACATGATATGCCTCTGATATACCTCGAAACAGTCAGATTTATAAATCTTTTTCAGAATTAAGGCTATAATATTATATTATTGAACAGCCTACATATTGCTTATTGTCCTGTAGGCCATATTAGCAAGGAAAGTTCCTCCTATCACAATGCTCTCATTTCTTGTTATCCTTCCCTTGGCTGCTGAGTACAGAAGCACAGACTCAATCGCTAGCATCGTATAGAAATCACTCATGCCTTTTGTATCATACGGCAGTCCTTCTCTTGACATCAATGCTGTGAATCCTGCGAACATCAGATTATAGATATTGCTTTTCTGCACTGTGTCAACAATCATATCAGTGCCGTTCTCCCATAACTGGTAGATGTTATCACATCCTTGCTCAAGCTTCTTCTTTATCTGCTTCACTCTTCCTCCTGAGATAGCTGCTTCAGGAAGCGAAGTGGATACAGCAAGTATTGTTGACCCTGCAAGATCAGCTGGCATCCTGCTGTGACTGACGAATTTCTCAAGCAGGCCTACTGCATAATCAGCAGCGTACTTCAGCCCCACAATAGATCCTACGAGCGCTGCTGCCCTCTTGAACTGCCTCTCTTGACTATCCTCTTTAGGGATCTCCTGGATATCGCTGCAGTCTGAGTCAATGCTCCTGCTGCTTTTTCCATTCATCACATTTCCGATATAATTCACTCCATTATTATACATTGTCCTTACTTTATCTTCCCAGATAAGCGCTGCTGTGTAAGGAAAAGCAGAGATTGCTAATGGAAGAGCTTCTTCTTTTGAGAGCATGCCATCACCCATCACACATGCTGTTGTGTAAGCTCCTACAGCAAGCATAATCGCTGCATCAGCAAGATGTCTGGTGCTGAGTTTGATAGGTTCTTTTATCTTGTCTGCAATATTATATTTCTTTGCCAGATATGAAAGACCAAATGCTGATGCTGCTATTATTGTAGGATTGAAAAGATTTGAGCCTATATAATTTGACAATGACATATAAAGAGCTGCTGCGCTTCCGCTCACTGCAGCTACTGTTGAGCTGAACAGTTCAGGAAGAGAACTTCCTGCTGATGCAATGCCTCCTTTCAGGCTTGGATTTATTCTCATTCCTTCAAGGCTGTTGCCCACAACATCGCCCATAAAATTGACGCCATAAGCAGCAACACCAAATCCAAGAAGTGATGCAACAGACTTTGTCACTGCTCCGCCTCCCCCAACAAGAGAATCAATATTATCAAGAAGAACTCCTCCAGCAATTACTGCTCCGATTCCAGCTGTTTCTTTCAATGGCAAGGAATGATTAAGGTCTCTTATTGTGATATCGCTTGTCTCTACTCTATCAGGCTCTTTCTTGTGCTTCACCCTGTGATAGAGCTCTGACATGCTCATGTTGAGGTATTTAGAACCTGGAACAGAATCTGATACAGCAATAGCGTGCTTCCTGAAATCTGAATCTATATCCCTCTTTCTTAATACTGGAATATCTGTGTCAAGCTTCTCATTTATATACTCAAATTTATCGCCCAGTGTTCTATAAGCTCTTTTGACTTTGCCTACTAATGAGATATTATCATCTACCATAATCTAATCCAAATTTACTATTGGCTGGTGGTATACCATATATAAATCTTTTGTTCCCAAAAGATTTGATTCTTTAAATAAGGCATATACCTGTGCATAATCAATAATTTTATTAGTTTCATATACAAAACATATATAGATAAATCATTGAGCCAGAAAACAGCATATCTTCAATATGCTAAAAAAAGAATTTGATAATTCTCCTATCTTTTGATCAGCTTCTTACCCTTATGCTCATCATGTATATGGTTCTCAAGAGACTTCACATGCTTATTGCAGTAAGGGCACTTTCCGTCAGTGGTCTTACTGACATACCTTGGAAGCTTGTTCATCCCTTTTCTTGTTTTAGTCATATTAAATCACCTTTTGATATCTCATGTATTTAAATTTTCTCTTGGATAGATACCTTGATTCTCAAGGTTTTCTGATATCTCATTTGACATTTTTATCATAGAATTCAGAGTCAAGCAGAGGAGAGCTTTCTATCACATTATATCCTTTCTTGGCCCACTGGCTCTCAAAAGCATAGAACTTGCCCTGTTTCACAGCAAGGCACCTGTGCGAAAGCCTTACAGTCTTATTGGCTTCATCAACAAACACAGGGAATTCCCTGCATGCCTTAGGCCTTTTTGGATTCTTGTGGATCCTGCATTTGAAGTCCTTCAGCTGAGGGCATGGCTGGTCTGTGAGCCCAAGAAAAAAAGAATATCTGTCTTCACCAAATTTTCTTATAGAACCATCCTGGATATGCTTATCAACCATCTTATCAGTGATCAGGTCTGCTTCCCATCCATTGAGGACAAGATAGCCTTTCCTGCAGCAGTATGCCTTGCATTCCTCATAGCAGAATGAGCTTATGGCTTTTCTTGCATTTAATGCGATCTTTTCAGCGAACATCAGCCTTTTGAACCAGTGAGGTATATTAATGTAGGTGTAGAGAGAAAAATAATCAGAATAATAAGAGAAAGAGAGGAAAACCTCTCATAAACAATCATTCACACAAGATAACTGCTGTGCCTCGGATTATCTCAGTGACAACACAATCCATCTTGCTGCCAAGATACTCAAGATTGAATTCATCACCTGCTTCTCCTTTGACAGAAGGCGCTGCCTGCATCAGCTGATCCATTGTCATGACACCTTCTCTTGAACCATCATCTCCTTTGCAGAAAAGACTGTTCTCGCATGTGGATCCATCATCACAGGCTTTCACAAGAAACTGCTTCATGCAGCCAGGCTCCTGGACACATGCATACAGCTGATCCCTGTCGCACCATGTGCTTACCTTGTAGCATTGATCCTTGCACTTCTCCATTGTCTGC
>JAHJCS010000173.1 GCA_018812465.1 Nanobdellota archaeon
TACTGTTCTTGAAGAGTTCGTGCTTATCCATCAGCATGAATCGCTATGAGAATCCAGGCAGAGCGATCACTGCTCTGCATATCCTCTCAAGCTCTTTGCATCGAATTTCCAGTCAAGCGGAAGAACACCTGTCTCTTTATAGTATTTTATGAGCCTTCTTATCTTTGATTCAGTCAGCTGAAGACCTCTCAATGCAGTCATGTCCTTCTTGTTCTCTTCAAGATGTTTCCTTATCTGCACAGATCTCCTTATCAGATTTAGGAGGTCCTCTGGAAGCTCTTTTGCAAGGCCTTTCTCTTTGATCACACTGGTGATCTTCCTCTTTGTTATGAACTTTGAGTCAGGTATTCCATAAGTATCCCTAAGCACAAGACCCACTTCTGAAGATGACTTGCCTTCTTTTGCTAGCTTGAATATAAGCATCTCAACTTCCTTTGGTTTGTACCTTATCCAGGTCCTTGCTTTGTTCACTGGCTTCTTTGAGCCCGATCTTCCCTTCTTCCTTGAATACATTCTTGCCATTTTAGTTTCCTCCAAAACACATTGAGGAGGGCCTGAGAATCACTGATTCTGGTCCTCACGGAGAATAAGAATAATGCTCAAAAATCACATCTCTGGTGATTTTTGGCATCCTAAAAATCCTATTGGATTTTTATGATTTCCCATCTCCAGCATAAGCAAGCCCTAAGACCGGCTTATCTCTTGATTATATATGCTTCCAGAGGCTTATTTATAAATGTTTTGGTGGTAAAAAAGGATAATACCCTCTGTAGGCCTTACCTAAATTGTAGCACTTGCCTCTTACTATCATGGTGCATAATCTTCCTCGCCTCGCCTGAACAGGCAGAACACCCGATACTGGCGAGGTGAGACCCCAAGTCCAATACTAACAGCTAAGCAAGGACTGAATATCCTCACCTTTTCCATATCCTGAAGTTAGGCTATGGGGAAAAGGGTAGGAGGATTTTGCACAATCTATCATCAATCAGGTGCATCATTGTATCAGTATGCACAGTAAAATAGATTATATCCTCAGTTCTCTTGCGCAATCTTTATATAGTCTCAAGACCTTGTATATACTATGATAAGCACTCTGCTGACCCTGATAATAATTGTCATAATAATCCTTATAGCAATTGCCATAATTCGGGCTGTTGCCAGGTTCATTCTTGCTTTGGGTGTATTTGCTCTGATAATATTCTTATTCCTTCAGGTCATGCATTTCATAAGATGATTCTTCAAGAATTTATGGCCAGACTTCAATCAACTGATTTATATATCTGTCTTTAATCTGCTGTTTCATGAAGTATAAAAAAATCAGATTCCCTAAAGATGTATTCCCTCATGACAAGGTCATTGAGTGGTGGTATTTCAACGGCAATCTCGCTGATTCATCAGGCCGAAGATATTCTTTTATGCATTGCCTGTTCAGGGCTGATGCAAAGAAGTCCAAGATACCTTTCATAGAAAGGATCCCTCTTAATTATGTTCTCTTTTCTCATGGCCTGCTTTCTGACATCTCCCAGAAGAAGACCTACCAGGACGTCTATCCTATTGTCTTCAGATCTGTGGACAGCTATTCAAAGCCCAGGTTCTTTGTCAACTTTGCTCCCCCTTCTATGAAAGGATATCTCAACTATGAGATAGAAGAGACAGGCCCTCATTGCTTCAGAGTCAAATCTAAATTCCTTGATATCATGCTTAGGTCAAAGAAAGAGCCGCTTCTTGAAGGCGGCAAAGGATTTCTTGATCTTGACTCAAAGCAGACCTTCTATTATTCTCTCACAAACATGCATGCAGATGGATGGATAATCATTGACAAGAAAAGAATTCATGTAACAGGAAAGGCATGGATGGATCATCAGTGGGCTGATGAGTATTACACAAGGGACAAATGGTCATGGTTCTCTATTCAGTTTGACAATGACACAGAACTGGTATGTTTTGAGTATGATGTTGGCAAGAAAAAGAGCTATCTTGCCAGTATTATTGATAAGAAAAGCAGATCAAAGCATACATCCAATGTCAAGCTCATTCCAGATAAAAGAAATTGGAAAAGCCCTGTAACAGGAGCTGTGTACCCTCTTGACTGGAAGATAATAATCCCTGAATTTGATGTTGATATCAGAATATCTTCACCATTAAAAGAGCAGGAAGTTCTGTTCAGCACAATCAATTACTGGGAAGGTCCAATCAGCGCTGCTGGCAAGGTCTTTGGCAAGAGTGCAAAAGGAAAAGGATTCATGGAGCTGGCATCATATCCTATGGACAAATCTCTCACGCAGCGTCTCAGGAAACATGTCGAGAATTCACTGAAAGAAGAGCTTGTCCAGACAAAGGAAAAGATTCTTGACATCCACAAAGCAATATTCTCAAGAAAGAAATAAGATAATAAAAAGATATAATAAAAAAATAAAGAGATTCTTTTTTATCTGCTACACTATTCATCCCTGTCAATGCACTTTCCGCCAGAGCATTTGTAAAGGCATCTGTGCTCATCAGTCAGGCCTCTTCCAAAACCTCCGTCACTGCAGTATCTCTCAAGAAGAACCTTGTCATCCTGGCAGTCATCATTAAAGACTTCCAGCTTTCCATCAGTCACTCTTCCGAATGTCTCATAATCTTTTCCGCCATCAGTATCCTCGCATGGCTGCTCGCTGAGCACAAGGCAGGTTCCATCCCTGCAGAACTCTCCGCTTGAGCAGAATTCTACCTTGTCTTTATTCTCCATGCTGCAGTAAGAGTTGACTGTTCCTGGATAAGTGCATTTTGGCATATTTCTTGGAGTGAGTATGCTTCCCTGGAAGCAGTAAGGCTCTCCTATCACTTCATTGCCGCAGTCTGAATCCTGATCGCATTTAACATCTGTGCCTGAACTGCTGGTTGTGCTGGCAGGTTTGCTGTCTGTTGCTGCAGAAGGCTCAGTGTCAGCAGATCCGCTCTGCGCAGGAGCAGTATTCTGGCTGTTCTGTGGAACCTCATCAAAGCTTGATTGCGAACATGAAGCAATCAAAATAATTATCATGCATAAAGCACCCATAAGATATAGTTTGTTTTCCATTTTCATCTCATTCTAAGATTTTCACCTCACCTTTTTCTTCTATGATATCGCCCCTTTTCTTGAGGCTGTCAATCATCCTGTCATCATACTTCTTTATGAGCTCCATTGCATCAACTGGGCCTTTCCTCAGCTCATCAAGCAGTTCCTTCTCTTTATTCTCCTCTTTTTTCGAAGGCTTCTGCTTCTTTGAAAGGAA
>JAHJCS010000174.1 GCA_018812465.1 Nanobdellota archaeon
GACATGACTTTCTTCTCTATAGAATCTTCCTTGGCAATTGCTGTGGGCCTCTTATCACTCTGGAAACAGCTTATCTATTATCTTGTGTTTGTGATGCTGCTTGAGTTAATCATGAGAACACTGCAGACAATAACTGGACTGTTTGTGACTGCAGATTGATATCTTTCTCTTTTTCTTTATGACCTTAGACATCTGATATGTTAAATAAATACCAAAGATTTATATACTAGTTATGAATATATATTCATAATGGTGAAAACTAGAAGATCAATACAAACCATGGAGGCGGTTTAAATGCCAAATAGAGATGGAACAGGTCCAGGAGGCTATGGCTCAAGGACTGGAGGAAGAATGGGTTTTTGTTCAGGTTTTAACGCACCTGGATATACAAATTCCGGCTTTGGAAGGGGATTTGGTTTCAGCAGGGGAAGATGCAGAGGATTTGGCTGGAGATTTTGGCAGCCAGTTGAGCCTGCTTACCCTGGGAATTCAGTATACTCTCAGCTTCCAAAAGACCAGGAGAAGCAGATGCTTGAACAGGAAGCAAAAGCCATAGAGCAGGAAGAAAAAGCTTTAAAAGAAGAAAAAGAATCAGTCAAAAAAAGGCTTGAAGAGCTGAAGTGATTCTTCATGAAAGACAAGAAACAGCTGAAACAGGCAGTATTCAAGGCAGCCAAGCAGCTCTGGAGGACTTTTCCTGTACTGGTGGGGGCAATGCTTTTGGTCAGTCTGGCAAGTGCCCTTATCCCTAAAGAGATTTATGCTGCTATCTTCAGCCTGAATCCCATATTGGATTCTTTTATAGGAGCTTTCATCGGAAGCATTCTTGCAGGAAATCCTGTCACGAGCTACATCCTTGGCGGAGAGTTTCTTAAGCAGGGTGTAAGCCTTGTTGCTGTCAGCGCATTCCTTATTGCATGGGTCACTGTAGGGATTGTCCAGCTGCCTGCGGAGTCAATGCTTCTTGGAAGAAGATTCGCATTCATAAGAAATATCACTGCATTCTTTTTTGCGATAATCTCTGCTGTTGCAACAGCTTTAATTATAGGTGTATTATGACAAGCGAGAAAAGTTATGCAGGTTGGTACTTTTTAGCTGTTTGTGCTGCCATCTATCTGATCGCTTTTATCATAAAGCCGGAGACTGGATTGCCTGTCATAAAGCTTTTTTCCAGAATAATCCTAAATGTTCTCCCGGTATTCATATTGATCTTTGCGCTGCTTGTTGCAGTTGATTATCTTGTGAAACCAGTAATGCTCCTGAAATATTTCGGAAAGGGATCAGGATTAAAGGCATACTTATTATCGCTGTTGGGAGGAATAATCTCAACAGGACCCATCTATATGTGGTATCCTCTTATGAATGACCTGCAGAAAAAAGGGATAAGCAACGGTTTTCTTGCGACATTCCTGTATGGCAGGGCTATAAAACCTGCGCTTATACCTTTAATGATACTTTATTTTGGATGGATCTACACTATAGTGCTCTCAATTGTTATGGCAATAACTGCAGTATTGCAGGGACTGCTGATAGGGATGATAGACAGAAGATGGAGGTTGTAAACCATGAAAATAGCAGTTGCATCAGAAGGAAAAGATGAATCCTCTCAGGTCAGTGAAGTAAGCGGAAGAGCTCCTTACTACCTGATATTTGAGGGCAGAAAACCCGTCAAGACAATAAAGAATCCTTTCACTGTCGGCGGAGGGGCTGGTTTCAGTGTTGCGCAGATGCTGATAAATGAGGGAGTTGAGCTTGTGATAAGCGGAAATTTCGGAAAAAATATGCAGAATATGTTTGATTCAAAGAAAGTCACTTCAAAAGTTATCTCAGGAAAGATAGTGAAGGAAGCAGTTGAAGAAGTGTTGAAGGAGGAATAAATGCCCAGACCAAGATTGTGCAGAAGAATATCCTACAGGCCGCCTGTAACCTTTTTCAAGCCTGCTGGAATAAGACTGACAGGGCTGGAGCAAAGTGTGCTGACCTTTGATGAGATTGAGGCATTAAGGCTTAAGGATTATCTTGGAATAGAACAGGCA
>JAHJCS010000175.1 GCA_018812465.1 Nanobdellota archaeon
CCTTGTACTCATTGATTATCCTTGTCCTTACCCTCATTGCTTTCATGTAATATGCATCCCTGAATCCTGCCATCCTTGCGAATGTTCCTATGATTATCCTTCTCTTTGCCTCTTTTCCCAGATGAGAGCTCCTTACCTTTGTGAAGTATTCATTGAAGTTTCCTTCAAGCTTTTCATGCTTGCCATACCTCATTCCGCAGTACTTCTGGAGGTTTGTTGAGGCTTCTGATGTTGCTATTATATAATATACAGAAAGTCCGTATTTGATTGTGAGAGGCAATGAGACTTCCTCATATTTTGCGCCAGCTGACTCAAGCTTTTTTATGCCATCCCAGACTTTCTTTGATACAGCATCATCAACGCCTTCTGCAAATGCCTCTTTTATCACTCCGATCTTCATTCCTTTAGCACCTTTGGCAACAAAGCTGGTGTAATCATCAACAGGCTTGTTCAGGACTGTTGAATCTCTTGATGTCGAGCCTGAGATGACTTCCTGGACAAGGGAAATATCCTCGATGTTCTTGGCTATGGGCCCGATCTTATCAAGGCTGTTGCCATAATCAATAAGCCCGTACCTGGACACTCTTCCATAAGTAGGGCATAGGCCATACACTCCGCAGAAAGAAGCTGGATTGACAATAGATCCTCCTGTGCTCTCGCTGAGAGAAGCATGAGGGAAATCAGCTTTCTGTGATATTCCAGCAGAGCCACCAGAGCTTCCTCCGCATGCTCTTTCCTTGTCAAAAGGATTCAATGGCACTTTGTAGTCAAGACCAACATTTGTTGAGAAGCCTCCAAAACCAAATTCATCCTGAGAAGTCTTACCTATTATTATTGCGCCTTCATCAATGCATTTCCTGACAGCAGTCGCATTGAACACAGGATTGTATCCTTTGAGTATCCTTGATCCTGCAGTTGACTCTACTCCCTTTACAACAATGCAGTCCTTCACAGAGATAGGAACTCCTGCAAGCCTGCCTTTAGGGTCATTCTGCATTGCTTCTGCCTGGCTCAGGGCAAGCTCTTCTGATATGGTGTTGAAATAATTGTATTCCTTGTTTAGTGTCCTTATCTCATTTAAGACTTTCCTTGTATGTGCGACTACATCAATCTCCTTTGCCTTTATTTTCTGCACAAACTCAGCTATCTTCATCTTAGACCTTCTGATCATTCTTCTTCTTGATAAATTCATTCAGCTCTTCTGGAAAATTATTGATTATCATGCTGTCATCAAGCCCGAGCTTGTCCCTGAACCTTCCTAATACAGTATCATCTCCTATCTCATGGAGGAAATGCGCATCTGAGTTCACAAGGATCTTCTTGTTATTCTTCTTTGCCACATCTACAATCTTCTTAAAATTATCAACATTCATCTTTCTGCTTCCTCTCTCAAGCCTGACAAGATTGGTCAGGTTGATCTCAAGGAGAATATCATTATCGCATGCTGCCTGGCACGCTTTCTCGACATCATAATCATAATATAGAGTTGCTGGATGGGAAAAGCAGTGTATAGGATATTTATTGAAACATTTGATAATTGCTTCTGTATTTTTATCCTTTCCAAGATCTTTATAAACTGTTTCAGTATGCAGGCCTACAATAAGGAAATTCACCTGTTTTATTGCAAATTCATCAAGATCAATATTGCCATCGCCATCAATTATATTAGCTTCACAGCCCCATAATACTCTCATGCCCTCATAGTCCTTAGGCGCTCTGGATCCCATCATAAAGTGAGAACGGCTTGTTAAGGCACTTCCTCCTGGACCATGGTCAGTTATTGCTATCATCTCAAAACCTTTTGACTTAGCATATTTCATTATTTCGTATATTGTTCCATATGCATGTCCGCTGAGTATTGAATGGATATGAAGATCTATCTTAAGCATTGTCACACCGCCCTCGGCCCCTTGAAATAACCATCCTTCTTGTGCTCTGTGTTAGAAAGAGCCTCATCCTGGCTCAGGCCAGGCTTAACAACATCCTCTCTTAGGACATTCTTTATCTCAACTGGCTGCATGCTAGAATCTATTCCTTTTGTATCAACCTTATCAATATGCGAAAAGAACTCCAGAACTTCATTCAGCTGGGGAAGGAATTCATTTATCTCTGCTTCTGAGAGCTCCAGCCTTGCGTTCTCA
>JAHJCS010000016.1 GCA_018812465.1 Nanobdellota archaeon
ATAGTCGCTATTCTCTCGTTGTCTTTAAGCATCTCAAACCCCTGAAGACCAATGGAACCAACAACCACCAGAGTGAACATTAAATAAATTATGATTGGTATGATTATCCCTAAAAGAAGCACTGTTTTCAGTTTCTTCTTGTCCTTGCCCAGGATCTCATTGGCTTCTGGTACAGCAACCATGCCAAGATAAGCAAAAAGTACAACCCCAAAAGGAATAAATGACTTGGTTATATCAAAAGAACGAAGATTGGCTGTGTCAATATGCGGGCTTGTGAAAGCCATTATCACAAACACAGTCAACAATACAAGAAAAACTGTGACTAGCTCTGATTTCTCAAGAGTCTCAATACCAAAATAAAGGAGGAAAGAGACAATAACAAAAAAAGCCAAAGTGTATGGAAGCTGAGGACCGCCGAATATCGCGCTTAAAGCACCTCCCTCACCCAGCAGGTATGCTACCATAGCACCATAAAGGCCAAATACCATAGAGAACAGCATGGCTGCTTTGCCCCACCTGCCTAGATATCTCTCTGCATAGCCTGTAAGCTGGTGATTGCCTTGTGTCCTAAGCACAACCTCTCCAAGATAAAGATAAAGCAACGCAACAACACCACCCAGTAAAAGAATCACAAACGCACCAGTGAGGAATCCTGCTTTGGCAACAACATAGGGTATGCCAAATATTCCAGCCCCTATGATAACACCGACCATAGTAGCAACAGCTTCCCAGAATTTTATTCTCATTTTGCCTCTTTTTGTTTATTGCATTCATTATTTTAGAATGTATTATTTAAAGATTGCTACAGAATATAATTAAAGACAACAAAAAAAGAAATGGGGCTGCTGGGATTTGAACCCAGGTCCGGTGGTCTCTTCCTTGAAGCAGAAGCTTCAACAGACTAGGCTTAAGTCATTGCCGCAGTAGACTGCAGCTCCACGCTCCATGACTGGAGCCACCTATTCTAGCCAGGTTATACTACAGCCCCATAAAATGCAGATAGTATAATCTCAAGCTGATACAATCAGGAAACTACCCCTTATTTAAAGTTTATTGAAATCTGATTTTATCGCCCAACCTGCATCCTTTAGCCTTCCCCTTGGGCAGTTCTAGGATATACTGGCTTTTACATGCTGGAGAATATGCAGTAAATGGCCTGAAATCCGTTTTTATTTCGACTATCCTCTTTTGGCTGTCAAGAAAAAGAACATCTATAGGATAGAACACAAAGAACATATGCAAAGGCCTTATTGCTTGGCTTGAGAAGCTGAAAACAAGCCCAAAGTCGTTTATAGGCCTTGAGAACATAAGGCCCAGGGCCTTCAGAAACACTGATCTGATGATTCTGGAGCTCCTGACAAGCACTCTTTTTGAGGCTATATTAGTTATCATAAATCTTTAAATCCTCTTATTTAGGCTTTATTTGGCTTTAAACCAATCTCCACTCGAAACAATGGGGGTTTATTCACCGGAATATATCCATTTAAAAAACAAAGTATTTATAAAGATTGAGTTATTTAAAAACCATATATAAATGGTTTATAAATACTTATAAATCATATGGGGGTGTAAATATGACAAAACACGGTGAAGGTGTAAGTATCAAAGTAGTAAATATAGTGGTTTCTTCTTCACTAGGACATGATATTCCTTTAGAGAAAATGGCAGCTACTCTAAGCAACACAGAGTATAACCCAGAACAGTTTCCAGGACTTGTGATAAGGATCAAAGAACCTAAGACCTCAGCTCTGATATTCAGCTCAGGAAAGATTGTATGCACAGGAGCAAGGTCAATGGACAAGGTTGAAGAATCTATCCAAAAGATAATCAAAAGCCTGGAAAAGATAGGCATCAAGATAAAGATAAAACCAGAAGTGAAGATCCAGAACATTGTGGCTTCAGGCACAGTGGGAATGGACCTTAATCTCAACACTCTTGCGATGAAACTTGATAATACAGAGTACGAGCCAGAGCAGTTCCCTGGACTAGTGTACAAACTCGCTGAAGCCAAAGCAACATTCCTTCTGTTCAGCAATGGAAAGGTCGTCTGCACAGGCACAAAAAGTGAAGAAGCAGTGCATAACGCACTTGACAAGCTCATAGAGAATCTTAAGCAGATAAAGTAACGATGTTTTTATTTTTTGTTTTGGTTTTTTCTGAAAAATGGAAGTCACAGACCAGATAAAGAAATTTGAAGAATTCATCCAGATTAATCACCATGCTGAGCTTCTTGAGAAGGCGAGAAAAGGAGAAAGCTTTCTTATCATAGACTTTGTTGAACTGTCAAAATTTGATCCAGACCTAGCTGACATACTGCTTGACCAGCCAGAAGAGATCATAAGAGCTGCTGAACTGGCCATAGATTCTTTTGATCTGCCTAAGAAAACAAAGAATTTCAGGGTGAGATTCAAGAATCTGACAGACACCCAGAAATTCATGATAAGGGATATCAGAAGCAAACATATAGGAAGATTCCTGTATATAGAAGGGGTTGTGAGGCAGAAATCAGATGTCAGACCTCAGGTGACAGCAGCCAAGTTCGAATGCCCTAGCTGCGGCAACATAATCTCAGTATTGCAGCTTGACAGCAAGTTCAAAGAACCGTCAAGATGCGGCTGCGGAAGAAAAGGCAAATTCAGGCTCCTCAACAAAGAACTTGTAGATGCGCAGAGGATTGTGCTTGAAGAGGCGCCAGAGGATCTTGAGAGCGGAGGACAGCCAAAGAGAATAGATATATTCCTCAAAGAGGATCTTGTAAGCCCTCTTGAAGACAAAAAGACAAACCCAGGAACAAAAGTGATTGTCAATGGAATTGTGAAAGAGGTTCCGATAATACTCAGGACAGGAGGCCGGTCAATAAGATTTGATCTTATCATTGAAGCAAATTCTATAGGTAATGTTCAGGAAGAGTTCGGAGACCTGGTGATAACCCCAAAAGAAGAGAAGCAGATAAAGGAGATTGCAAGTGATCCAAGGATGTTCCAGAAAATAGTCAACTCTCTTGCACCATCAATATATGGCCATGAGAAAATAAAAGAGGCAATCATACTCCAGCTTGTTGGGGGCTTAAGGAAAGTCAGGGATGATGGTATGACCACTAGGGGAGATATGCATATCCTGCTTATAGGAGATCCAGGAGCAGGAAAATCCCAGCTCCTCAAGAGAGCCTCTGTGATAGCACCAAAGGCAAGATATGTGAGCGGTAAAGGAGCTTCAGGTGCAGGACTCACTGCAGCAGTTGTAAAAGATGAATTTTTGAAAGGGTGGGCCCTTGAAGCAGGAGCACTTGTGCTTGCGAACAAGGGATTCTGTATGATAGATGAGATGGATAAGATGTCAAAAGATGATAGGGCAGCAATGCATGAGGCTCTAGAACAGCAGACAGTCACTATCTCTAAAGCAAACATCCAGGCAACATTAAGATCAGAGACAACTGTTCTTGCAGCAGCTAATCCAAAATTCGGAAGATTTGATGCTTATGAAATGATCGGAAAACAGATTGATCTTCCTCCAACACTTATCAACAGATTTGACCTCATATTCCCGATAAAGGATATGCCTGACAAGGAGAATGATGAAAGACTGGCAAAATTCATCCTGAATCTTCATCAGGACATGTCTTCCAGAGAAGCTGAGGCTGAAATTGACACTGGTCTTCTCAGAAAATACATTGCTTACGCAAGGACAAGAATAAAGCCTGTGCTTACTGATGGTGCTGTTCAAGAGATAAAGGATTATTATATTACTATGAGAAACTCAGGATCCTCAGAAGAGAGCGCTGTGAAAGCAATTCCTATAACAGCAAGACAGCTTGAGGCTCTTGTCAGACTATCAGAAGCCAGTGCAAAACTGAGGCTAAGTGATAAAGTAGGAAGAAAGGATGCAAAAAAAGCTATTGAGCTTCTTGATTACTGCCTAAGACAGGTAGGATTGGACAAAGATACAGGAAAGATAGATATTGACAGGATAACCACAGGAATCAGCGCTTCCCAGAGAAGCACAATCTCTGTGGTAAGAGAAGCCATAATAGCGCTTGAGAATAAAATAGGCAAGACAATCCCTGTTGAGGATATTGTGAAAGAAGCAGAAGAGAAAGGCATAAAACCAGATAGTGTTGATGAAGCCATAGAAAAACTCAAGAGATCTGGAGATCTTTTCGAACCAAGAAGAGGGTTCATACAGAGGACTTAAAATGGAAAACCAGGCCAGGCAAACTGCTGTGAAAACAAGAATAAGCAGCCTGATCAATGGCCAGTATGTTGTCCAGCAGGGATGGGAGCCAAATTATATTCTATATAATGATGAGAAGATATCAAGAATAAATATAATTGGGGTGATTGTATCAAAGAATCAAAACGAACTTTCTAATAATAAATCTGTGATGATTGATGATGGTTCGGGAAGAATCAGTGTAAGGACTTTTGATGAAAGCTCTGTGCTTGATAGTGTTTCAGTGGGTGAAATGATAATACTGATAGGAAGACCCAGAGAATATGGCAATGAGATATATATTGTGCCTGAGATCATAAAACCGTTGCAGGACAAGAGATGGGCTGAAGTAAGACGGCTTGAGCTAGAGTTAAAGAATAAAACAGCCTGCCCAACAACCCACCTGATAAATACAGAATAAGTAAAAACAATTAAACAAGAAATCAAAGAGGATATAGTTGAAAATGAAGAAAAAATCTCTGAGGGAGATCTTGAAGAAGTAAAAGATGAAACAGAAGATATTATCAGTAGTATAAGGAATCTTGACAAAGGGGATGGAGCTGATTATACTGAAGTTGTCTCTTCCAGCGGAAAGAAAGCAGAGGAAATGATTTCAAATCTCCTTAAGAATGGAGATATATTTGAGCTAAGACCAGGAAAACTCAAAGTTCTTGAATGATCAGAAGAATATAGGTGTTATGAATACTTCCATCAGCCCTGCTATGACCAAAATAAGTATGGAAATCACCACAAGGTCAGCAACATCCAAAAGTATTCTCTCAAATCTTTCTGATCTGAAATCTTTTTTTATCAAAGCCATTGAGATTATGCCTCCAGCAAGACCTCCGACAAAATATGCTACAATCTCAGGGATTCCATGAAGAAGATACCTCAACAAGCCAAGAGAGAATATATGAAAATGTTTAGCTATAAGCGGAAACCCTAAAAAACTGGCATACTCTGCTAAATTAGTCCTGATAAAAGTCCCTATTGCAACAGCTATTACAGAAGCATTCCATGTCAGGATGAATATTGCACCAGCACCATAAAAGAAAGCAAAAAGAACGCAAAACAGAAGAACCCTAAGATTGTTCAGGAATATTCTGGTGAATAAAGAGAAGTTCTGAGAAGTCGCCATTCCACTGGCTCCACCATTAATGCTTTTTATTGTGCCTATCTGAAGAGAGAAAAGATTCTGCACAGTTGCTTCTGGCAAAAAGATATACCATAAAGTGAAAGAGATGGTTATTCCTAGGAAGAGGAATGTCAAGAAAGTGATGGCTTTAGAATGCTCCTTCAATAGTTTGATTTCAGAAACATCTTCAAGATCTTTCTCCTCTTCAAACCTCATTGTAGCATACACTAAAGGTATAGCAGCCATCACAGTCAGAAACACAGATATCAAACCAGCCATCTCATCAAATATCTGTATGCTGATGAATATAGCGACAGATGAGTATATCAGACCCAAGAAGAACATCTCAATAGGGTGTTTTTCTGCTTTAAAAGGACTTACCAAAGATTCAAGCACCATAAATCAAAAAATTGGTTGAAAAGGTATTTAAATCTTTCTATATGCAAAAAAACAGAAAATCAGAAAGAACACTCGAAAAGCAAACAAATAGATTTAAATAAGGGGGGTATTTTTGGCTTATTATGGAGTATGAAGAAATGCTTGAGAGGGGAGTAAAAGGTCTTCCTGAGTCAGCTAAGGAAAAACAAAGGTTTGAGGTCCCAAAGATAAAGGGGCATATAGAAGGAGCTAAGACCATATTGAGTAATTTTCTGCAGATCGCAAACCTTTTTGGAAGAAGACCAGAGCACTTCCTGAAATTCATACTAAGAGAGCTTGCTACTCCAGGAGATATCAAAGGCAACCAGGTCATACTTAAAAGGAA
>JAHJCS010000176.1 GCA_018812465.1 Nanobdellota archaeon
AATCACTCTATTTCTTCAACAAAGAGATCATAGATCCATCATCTGACAGATATTTCTTTGTTGAGAATCCTGTTGAGGTTGTTGTGGAAGGCGCTCCTGAACAGAATGTTGAGCTTGATCTATATCCTGAGAAGAAGAAAAGAGGCAGGAAGTTCAGCACAAAGGACCAGTTCTACCTTGCACAATCTGATATTGATGGATTCAAGGACAAAGAGTTTATCAGGCTCATGGACTGCCTCAATCTAAGAAAAGATAAGACAAAACTGGTGTTTGATTCTGTTGAGTATGAGAAATTCAAGGATATCGGCAAGAAGATAATCCACTGGCTTCCTGCTGAGAAGAAGGACGACCTTCTTAATGTTGAGGTGCTGATGCCTGACGGCACATCCAGGAAAGGTCTTGGAGAATCATCAATGGCAAAGCTAAAAGTTGGAGATATTGTCCAGCTGGAAAGGTTCGGATTCGCAAGGCTTGATGAGGCCCAGGGAAACAAGCTTGTGTTCTGGTTTGCGCATAAGTGATCTAGAAATATTAAATTCTTATCGGCCTGCTCTTCTCCCACAATGACTCAAAGAATGTGGCCATTGAGTTCGCGAAATCCTTGTTTGTAGTATAGACAGAGATTCTGTCTTTTGTTTTCGGGTCCACAATGCTAAGTATAGCTTCCTTTCTGTCTATTATCTTTAATCTTAATCCGCTTAGATCTCTCTGTTTTATCTCTGCTCCGCTGCTCAAATCTTCTTTCAGAATCTGTTTGTTTTTTGGTGTCACAGCCCTGAGCAGTCTTCTTATTTTTACCCCTCTTTTCAGCGCCCTCTTAGCTGTGATTCTCAAATATGTGTTTGGTTCGTAGACTCCTGGAATAGTCATAATCTCTTTCTTAGCTCTTTCATTCATCTCGCCAATCATCTGGAGCTGCTTCTGCCTTCCATGAAGCACAATTGTCTTGTCCTTGATTGTCTCAGGAACAATTCTTGCAGGAATCTTCAGTTGTTCTGCCTCTTCTTGCAGCTCAGCAATCTCTTCTGTTTTCTTCTTTAGCATAAGCTTCAGTGCGATTCTTGGATTTATTGCCTCAAATGTCTTTGGCTCAGTGGGCAGGATTGATATCAGCCCTTTTTGCTCAAGCTTCTCTAATATCTCATATATCCTGCCATATGACACATTGCTTTCCTTGGATATCTGTCTGGATTTGGCTCTTCCCAGCCTAAGCAGGGCTATATAAGCCTGTTTCTCATACTGGCTTATGCCAAGCTTCTCCAAAAACTGTTCAATCTCCATCTTGCACCTACAAATAGGTGTTGCACCTATTTAAATATTGTGGTTTTTATCATCAATAAATAGCAAAGATGGGGTGTTTGGAGAGGTGGAAATATGGATAACCAAACTGAAGGAAGTGTCTTAGATGGACTTTTGTATATAAATGGTATACAACATCACTGGATGGATATATTTCCATGGCTACACTCCAAGGGACTTTCATCAGAGGATGTGATAGCTCTCTTTGGTGGAAGATTTATGCCTTATCACAAAGGTCATTTTGAGACTCACAAGAAGATTGCAGACTTTTATTCTCATGTACACATTGGAATTGTCAATCCTGATCCATGGGACACAAAGCTTGAAGGGGAGAGATTCACTCTTGACAAGAACTTCCTTACTTATGTAGAAAGGCTTGAGATGATTGAGGGTGCGCTTGAACAGATAGGCAATAGATCAAGGACAACAATCTCACCTTATTATCCTAGCCATGTTTATGGGGAAGAGAAGTTCTGGAGATTCACTCCAGGCAATCCTCAGACAGTCATAAGCCACATTGCTGTTAGAGATGACTTTGACAGAAAAAAGAAACAAAGAGCCATTGAATCAGGAAGGACTTTTGTAGAGATGCCACTTGTCTATAAATCTACATTACAGGACAGTATTGATGGTGCACCTCTTGAAGATATGGCTTATGGAGCTACAAAAATAAGAGAATATATTGTTGAAGGCAATGATTTATGGAGAGAAATGGTTCCATCTTTCACAGCAGATGTCATTGACAGATATAATATTGTAGAAAGATTGAAGGATCTGACAGCAGATGCTCTGAGACAAAAAGATTAATTTCTTCACTCCATCAGCATCATCGCAGCCATTACCATCATGCCAAGCACTATAGCAATAAGCTGCATAACTGACTTGCTCGCATTACATTCCTTGTGCAGCTCTGGAATAAGATCCGAGCCGGCAATATAGATAAATCCTCCTGCTGTGAAAGGTAGAAGGAATGATGTTATGTTCTGCACTCTTACTCCAATGATAAGCACCACAACAGCCCCTATCACTGCTGTGAGGGCTGTTAAGAAATTGAACATCAATGCCTTTGATCTCTTGAATCCTCCATGCACAAGCACTCCGAAATCCCCCATCTCCTGGGGTATCTCATGGAACACCACAGCCAGGGTTGTTGCGAACCCAAGAGGTATTGAAGCGAGATAGCTTCCTGCAATCACCATTCCATCAATGAAATTATGGAGACTGTCTCCTATAAGGTTCATGTATGCAAATGGATGAGGATGATCCTTTGAAGTGGGTATATGGCAGTGCCTCCAATGGATGAATTTCTCCAACACAAAGAATACCAGTATACCTCCAAGCACATAAAATGAGGTATAGATCCCGAATCCATATTCCTCAAATGTCTCTGGCAGGAGATGTATGAATGCACCTCCAAGGAGAGCGCCCACTGAGAAGCTCACAAGGAAGAACAGCACTTTCTTCAGAAGCTCTTTTCTTACAGCTACTCCCACAATGCCAACTAATGATATCAGGCTTATTATCACAACACTCAATATTGTATATATCCATGAATCAAGCATGAAACCCTAATTATCTATTGCATTAATATATCTTTCGGATATGAATCCATGAAAATATTGAGTTCACCACTCAGACAGGCTAAAAAGCCTGAATTCAGGGTGTGTAACAGAAAACTTTATATATCAGCTCAATCTTAAAACAAGCTAATAGCCTTTAAATCAAAGGTTTAAAGCGCTCTCGGAGATTACGGGGGTAATATTTTAAAGCAAATGAGGTGAACAAATGGCAGACCTATTAGTAGTTAAGGCAAAGATAAAAGAAGCAGCAAAAGGCTGTAATGTTTCAGGAGATTTTGCAGATGCTCTGGACAAAAAGCTAAGACAGCTTGTTGCAGATGCTTGCGCAAGAGCTGAATCAAACAGTCGAAAGACAGTTATGGGAAAAGACCTTTAAACAGTTTTCGAGAGCTTTTTAGCTCTCTCATTTATTTTCTTAAAAGAGCGTGATAATGACCATCCAAACTGAGGTATATGATCATGCTTGGCAAGAAATCAAATATTGCGTTTGTAATTCTCGGTGTCATCCTATTCATGATAATATTCTATGTTATATTTGTCAATGCCACTAAAGAATGCAGTCAGGACTCCCACTGTGGTGAGGAAAGGTACTGCGGTTCTGATTTCAAGTGCCATGACATGAAGATAATCCAGAAATCTTACGTAACCAATGAATACCAGCTCTGGAAAGCATCATTCATAATAGGGGCTGCAATAATAATAGCTGCTATAATACTGAGAAGGAAAAAGGGTTAGGCCCTAAGCTCTTCAAGCCTTTTCTTGTGCCTGTCAATTGTCTTCTTAAGCGAATCAAGATGCTCTTTTGCGACTTTCTTTTTCTTCAGCTCTTCATGGGCTCTCTCAGCATTATCAATCATTGCCTGAAGATTCTTTATATCATTTCTTTTTTTGCCATTTATCTCGTTTATCTGGGTTATTATCCTGTCCGGTATATACTCAGCTGTCTTCAGCCTCTCTTTCTTCTCTGCCACTCTTGCCAGCACATCAGCAAGCTTCTTTCCCATATCATCTATCCTGTTGATATGCTCATCTGAAGTGATAGAATGGACATGGCCTAGTCCCTGGATCTTTTCTTCAAGAAGGTCAATCCTTTCCTTCAGCTCTTCTATGATTCTTTCTTCTTTCTGTTGGTTCACAACAAGAAGCCTCTCTTCATTTATTATCTCTTTGATTCTCCTGTCCAGCTCTTCAAGCCCCACTTCAAGCTTCTTGCTGTTTGGTTTAGGCGCTCTTGCTGTCTGCTTGAGAAGTGCTATCTGTGAGTTCAGCCCTGTGAGTTTCTGCTCCCTCTCAATCTGCCTTCCAGAAGCCTGAGCCATATGTCTGACAAAGAATTTCAGAGTAGATTGCGAAAATCCTTTCTGAATTTGCTGGTTCATTTTAGAATCCAAACAGTTTCCTCTTTGGTGCTGGAGGAGGCGGTGTTGCTCCTGGCGGCGGGCCTGGAGGCATCATCTGAGGCGGTCCTCCCATTGGACCAAATGAAGGAGGAGGCCTTATATCCATTCTTGGCTCTGGAGGAGGTCCTGGCGGAGCTCCTGGAGGCATGAACGAAGGCTGTTGAGACATTGGACTTGAGCTCATTCGTGAAGGAGGCTCCATTCTTGGATGCTCTACCCTTGGAGATGGCCTGAATTGTGACACCGGCTTCTTGGACATATCCTCTCTTACCATATCAGCGAGACCTACTATTCCTCTTGCGATCTTCTCATTCTGGTCAACAAGAGTGTTCATCCTATCAAGCATAGGAGCAATCTTGTTTCCTATTGCTTCAGATTCCTTCTCTTCCATCTTCATTGCATCAGCTGCATCCCTGAACAGCGCAATAAGATGATTCACACTATCATTAAGATCCTTGACTGCTCTTACAAGCTCTCTGCCTGAAGTTGATGCTCCTAAAGGGTTCTTCTTGATCTCCTCTATCTGTCTTTTGAGATCCAGAACCTCTTTCTCAGGAACTATCTCATATTCCTCATCTTCCATTATAACACCCCTTTTTTCTGATGATAAATCAAACAAGATAATAAAATAAATTAAAATCAATGCATTGTTGTTCCTGCAATAGCAAGCCCAAGGCCTTCCATAGTTATTATGACCTGATAGACCACCAGGTTGTCCATTCCTGGAATCTTGAATCCTATTACTCCGAATGAATGCAGTATTGGCAGAAGGCCTATAACCATCATTATAAGTCCTGCAATTATCAGAAGCCAGTGGAAAATATGCATTGGCGGCTCAATGAATCCATCAATGAGGATATAGAATCCAGCTATGGCAGTAATCCAGATCAGGACTCCCACAGGAAGGATATTTATCCCTGGAATGTTCCATGTTATTGCCCCGAACTTGTTCAGCAGGGGTATAATCCCAAATGTTATGAGGATAAGCCCTATGACAAAGCTTATCGTATCCCTCGGACTCGTAAAGATCATTCCTTTCTTGCTGAACATATACTCACCTCTTTTTATTCATAAGATTATTGATTAAAAAATAAATCAGGCTGCTCTAAGTCCTCTCTGCATAGTATTCTGTTCACCTATTGCTTCTTTCTGAAGGTCTTCATGCATTTTCTCAAGAGCTTTTGCGACAATCTTCTTGTCTGCTTCTGTTGTCTTGCCTGGAAGCCCCTGTGTATTTACCTGATCAAGATACCCTCCTTTTTTATTCAGAGTCTCAAGGTCTGTCTTTATATGGGACAATAATCTTAGTCCAACATAGAAAGCCATCTTAAGCTGTTCAATGACTTTGTTTGAACTTGATTCCAATGTTTTGACATAACCA
>JAHJCS010000017.1 GCA_018812465.1 Nanobdellota archaeon
AGTGTTATCTCGATTGTGCTTACCCTTACCTGTTTTCCTTCTTTGTTCTGGAACTCTTCTGAGTCAATTTTAATGTCTTTTGTGACCACTGAGCCTTCCAAGAATCTCTTTGAGGCAACTTCAGACACATCAACAGCCCTGCTGATGAATTTCCCTCTTGCCTTCACTATAACATCGTTTGCGTTCTTTGTCGTGAACTGCATGACGACGCCTGTAACATAGTTCATAAACGGTTTATTACCTATGAACACGGAGTTGTCGTCTCCCATATCCTCACCCCCATATGTTCTCTGTGAGTCTTATGCTTCCTTTCTCTTGATTCGTGTCACATAGCCTGCAATGACATTCCTGATCTTTTTTGAGGGGAATTCCATATACTTCTCAGCGACCTGCTTATTCTGGTCATAATCCCCTGAGAATTTCTCGCTATGTGCATTAATGAGTTCTCTAGTCTTTCTCTTTACCAACTTTGTTTTTATTCTTCCCATAATATCCCTGTAAACACTGATAGGCTGTTTCAAACCAGCAGGGGTTTATAAATCTTTTGGAATAGGGGTTTACTACTGGCCGGAATCTAAAAACGAAACCTTTATATATGTGTGTGCTAATCTAAAATTCATATTTATTATACAATAATATATAATTTTCCACACGGAGGGGTAAGATGGCAGGGTTTTTTTCAAGAATAAAAGAGAGATTGTCCGGTTCTGATGATTTTGATGTTCCTAGTGAGATTGATGAAGGTTATCTTGAGCTTTCAACAGAGAGTGAGAAAGAAGGCCAGGCTAAGATAACTGTGAGGCCATTTATTCTTGAAGATTTCGCTGATGTCAAAGTCATACTTGATTCAATGAGGGAAGGATACACTGTTGCACTTGTCAACATCAGGCCTCTCAAAGACAAGGACCTTGTTGAGCTGAAGAGAGCAGTAGGAAAGCTTAAGAAGACAACTGATGCTATTGAAGGAGATATCGCAGGATTCGGAGATGACTGGATCTGCTTATGCCCATCTTTCGCTCAGATTCACAGAGAGAAGAAGAAAGAGATCAGGGACGTCAGTCATGATGATTATTGATTCTTAATAATTCTTGTTTTATTTGTTTATTGTTTTCTGTTAAACAACAGATAGCTCTATTTTCCAGACACAGCTTACTGATTCCTGCTTGCTGAATTATTTAGATTATGAACTCAGATAAACTTTATTCTTTTTGTAGGCGGTGATGATTATGGCAGGCGCTCACGGGTTTTCCTTCGAGCGGGTTACGCTCCCCTCGGACGCAATCTCAAAATGGGCATTCGCTGCGTTCAGCCCATCGAAGGTTAGTTATTCGGAGGGTTCCGAACGAAGTGAGGGATGTCCTCCTTAATGGCCGGATGAAGGAAGAAGACCCTTCGGGTCAACCCCAGGTTGATCTGCGCCATTGTTGTTGCCTAGAAAAGAAGCCTCACCTTTTCCATATCTTATTTTTGTGCTATGGAGGAAAAGGCGAGGAAGATTAAGCACCCTCAAAAGATTAGTCAAGTGCTGTAAATCTCTCAGAAGAAATATCTTAAATTATCTGAATCACAATATTTATATAGTAACTTCTCTTAATTTATCCTATGCCAGAAGACAAAATCGACACACTTGAAGGCCAGGAATGCCCTGTCTGCCGCAAGAACACATGCACTCTTACTCAGATGGACAGATACATTCCTTTTGGAGCCAAGAACATACTCATCTATGTATTCTCAATGACATGCTCTGACTGCAAATACCATAAAGCAGATGTTGAATTCTCTGAACAGCATGATCCTATCAAGCTGACCCTTGATGTGGAGGGCGATGATGACATGAAGATCATGATAATTCGGTCAGGTGAGGGAATTGTGAAGATACCTCACATCACAACAATAGAAGGAGGTCCTACATCCAATGGATATATCACAACTGTCGAAGGCCTGTTGAACCGGGTGAAGAAGGCTGTTGAGATCATAAGGGATTCATCAGAGGATGATGAAGAGAAGCAGAAGGCCAAGAACATGATAAAGAAGATAACAAGGATACAATGGGGTAAGGATAAATGCAAGATAATAATAGAGGACAAGACAGGCAATTCTGATATTCTTTCTGATAAGGCTGTGAAGACTAAGTCTAAATAGGATCTATTTTCTCATTAAACGGGTGAAGGCTTATATCTGACATCTTTAAGTGATTCAATGTATTAAGTATCTCATCTTCTGACGCAACAACAAGAACATCTGATTCTCCGATTCTCATTACTGAAGAAGGGCATTCAGCAGGAGCTTCGCAGTAAAATGGAAATCTGTTCTCTGGATCAATCTTCTTTTGAAACACAATCTCATAGACTACTTCAAGAAGGTTTGATGTATAAAGTTCTGTACAAAGACCTATGATGTCAGCCATTGAATCATTATAAGATGGATCACGTATGCCAAGAATCCTGCTTTCTGTGCCTGTTTTTCTTATCAGATTTCCAAGAGAGAATGATTTTCCCTTTTCCAATGCCCTGTCTACTACATTAATCTCACCATCACCTAAATGAGGATGGTCAAGCATATCCTTAAAAGCCTCCCTGAGAATAGATCTATCAAAACTATTGATTCTCATAACAAAATCAAGTCCTTTGTCATCTTCTAGATCAACAGAACCATTAGAATGCACAAATCCTGCATATATCTTTGCGCCACCATCAGTTAGATATTCAAGGCATGCTCTGGCTGTAGTGGCCTGAGCTGATTTCTTATTATATCTTGGCTTCTTTGCACCAGCTACTTCAATGGTCAGTGCTGCGCCTGTCTGGAGGGCATGTTTGATCATATGATCAGCATAACCATAATCACTTCCATCATAGTTTATCGGTTCTCTGTATCCTCTGTCTTCTGCCAAAATATCACCAAGAAACCCCTTTTTCTAAGTAGATATATAGATGATATATAAAGATATATGGCAAAGAATATATATCTCAATACTTGGGTCATTAGAATTTAAGATGAGAATATATTGATAAAAGTTTATTTATTATACCTAACTTGGTTTGATAACATGCAGTGATGACTAATAACATGATGAAGAATTAATGAACACATCATAACTGCATGATCCTCCTGAACAAGTCCCGTTCTCATACTTATCATATGTGATATTATCACAATAGTCAGTACAGGTAATATTCAGGCATAAGTCCACGCATGCTCCATCCAAACAACTGTCATCACATATGATATCCTCAAACTGGATTGTCTCATTCATATCACAGTAATTCTCATGCAGTGTTGAATTATCAAGGCACTGGTCATAGACCATGCTTGGCACACCCTCATAAGACGTTGTTCCATAAACAAGATAATCCTGTCCTCCGTCTGTATCTACACAGTCAGGGAAAGCATTGCATGAATCATTTATGCATCCATATTCGCATGTCTGGGAAGTGCTCATATTCTGCTCTAAGCAATAAGCTGTTTCTAGGCCAGGGTCTATGCATGTGTAAGTTGCATCAATAGTCACAAGGTCATCTTCCTGGCATCCTGGACCAAATATAACTCCATTTATTCCGCAGTCAGAATTCTGATAGCAGATCGGACAGTGAGGTCCTGAGGCGCCATTAAGATAAGTATTGCTTATATTGTCTACACAATACAAGTTAAGGCCAGTTACATCAGAGACCATTCCAGTGGATATTATGTTTGAGTAGATCTGGTTCTCTCTAATATCTCCATCTATATGGGTCTCTACAATAATTCCCTTAGATCCTATATCTACTGTGATATTATTGCCTGTGATCTGATTATATATGATATTATGCCAAGGTGATGTAGTCTTGCCAGGCCTTGCGCCAAACTGGTATATTATAAGCTTATACAGGTTCTTAAGTCCTGCTACAAATGTCCAGTCTGATAAGAACACTCCTGCTTCTGTGGCGTCTGATATGCTATTATTTGTGATATAATTGTTCTGTGAGGGTCCTTCAGTGAACATTCCTGTAAGACTTATACCCTTTGCGCCTCCCTTTATATCATTAAATGAGATATCATTATTACTGAGTTCAAAGAGAGATATTCCCACTGTGTTATCTTCAATTGAGTTATGGTGCACTGAGTTGTTCTCAGCAAATATCATGGCGATTCCAGAGTTGCTATTGTCATGCACAATGTTGTAATAGATCTCATTGAAATATCCCGCTGCACCTATTCCTATTGTGTTCTGATAGATATTGTTGAGCATGATATAGTTGGATATTCCAATAACTGCTATTCCAGCAGCTGACTCACTTACAGTATTATCCTCAACAGTTGTGTTCGCTGCAAGAAGAAGTATTCCTCCTTGGAGTCTGCTGTCACCAGAAGCTCTTCTTATTGTAGAGCTTTCTATTGAAGAATCAAGGACAAGCATTCCCACAACACCTATCTCGACATCATTAGCCTCAAGGCTATCAATTGCAATCTCTCTTCCTGAAGTTATGTTGACAGCTTCTTTCACATTGTTTATCACACAGTTCTTCAAGGTGATATTTTTACGGAATGTGGAGTTGGCTATGATATCATCCAGATATGAAACAGCGCTCTCCATATCAGTTAACTGGCTGAATGAAGTAAGGTTACCTGTGTCCTCCATTATCTGTTCCCAATCAATATAACCTGAGATAAGCAAGGCAGTCTCAGATCCAGTACCTGTTATCTCAGTGCCATTGCAGTCAAGAGTGATATCATCTGAATCCACAACCATGAACCTGCCATCTGAATTGCTGTCATTCAATGTGTATGATCCAGAGCAGAATGTCATGGATCTGTTTATTATTAGGCCTTCGTATGGTGGGAGGACAGCGTTATTTGTGGCATTGCAGTCATACATAGATATCACTCCATCATTATCACAGTCCTCAAGAGGCGCGCAATAGCCGCAGGATGTGGAGTTGTGTTCGATAAATTGATATACGCACTCTCCTTTTACACAGCTTCCATTCTCATATCTTGTGTTATTTGCGCATTGGTCAATACATAGAGAGCTGCATGGAGGATTTATAGCATCTATCAGCCAGTCTATAGTATTTAACACTAACTGCTCTTCTGTTATCGGATCAGTAATAGCATCGACTCCAAAACCAAATACAACAGATCCATAAGAATCATTATATGCAGTTATAGCAGCTCCAAGACCTTTCCACTGGGCTACACTTGTGCCATTGAGGGCATCCATTGAGTCTGGGTATGGTTCAAGAT
>JAHJCS010000177.1 GCA_018812465.1 Nanobdellota archaeon
GTTCTCAAGCAGGACAATCTTCTCATCTTCAGGAGCAGATTCATCAATGCAGTCATTGAGCTTGAGTATTGGCTGGCCAAGAAGCTCTGCAAGCCTGTCAGCCACCTTGTTCATATTCAGATTTTCAACAACCTCTCCCTTTGGCCTGCCCAGATGGCTCATGAGAACTATCTGTTTTGTTCCTCTGTCAAGAAGGTATCTTATTGTAGGAATGGTCTTTTTTATCTTCCAGTCATCTGTTATATGCTCTTTCTTGCTGTCAAGAGGGACATTGAAGTCACACCTTACCAGAACACGCTTATCCTTGAACTTGAAATCCTTGAGAGTCTTGAACATATTATCACCTTCTTTTAGAATCAAGATTGTAAGGCAAGATTTATATATTTTGTGTAACAATCATATATTCTATGAACCCCAAAAGAGGCCAATTGACTGTGTTCTTCATAATCATCTTGGTCATTTTTATCCTGGGTTTTCTTGTCATTAGACTTAGAGTCCCAGTTCAGCCTATACAGGATGATCTCCAGACATCCCAGATGACTATAGATAGTTTTGTTACCTCCTGTCTTGAGAAGACAACCGAGGACGGCATAAGCTACCTTGCTGTCAGGGGAGGATATTATCAGCCCCCAAGGCTCAGCGATGAGTATTACTCTGTTGTCATACCTTATTACTGGTATTACAATGAGAGCCTTGTTCCAGATATCACAGTAATAGAAGCAGAGCTTTTCAGATATATCCAGGAGCATCTTAATGATTGTATTGATGACTTTAAGGTCTTCAAGGATATGGGCTATGATGTTGAGTATGGTCTTGCGATGTCAGAGCCTGCAATAAAAGAGGATTCTGTGTTTGTAGAGATGAATTTTCCTGTGACCCTAACTAAGGAGGGGTCCAGCTCAACAAAGGACAGGTTCAGCACTGAAATAAGATCAGATTTCTACTATGCATACTCAGTCATCAAAGAGGTCATAGAAGAGCAGAAGAAGGATCCTGACATGATCATGGTCAGCTCTATGGCCAGGCTTTCTGAGAGATACAACTTCACATTCCATATTGATACAAGAGATGATGCAAAAGTGATACACACTATCTCTTTCAAGGATGATACAGGTGAGGAGAAGCTGCAGTACAATTATCTTGCGCAGTATGACTGGAGTGATCTGCAATGAAACGGATAATACCTCTCCTGGTCCTGCTTATGCTCGCATCATCTGTTGTCGCTCAGGAGACCTTTGATCCCAAGAGCAAGAGCGATGAAGAGCTTATGGATATGCTGTCACAATATCCATCTCTCCTGGTAAACGAGGCTTATGTTACAGAGATACAGGCAAGAATCATTAAAAACCCGGATTTCATAAACAACAACGATGATTTCAGGAAAGCATGGTTTGATTCTTATGGCATAACCCTTGCTCCTGGAGAAGATGGCAACCTGGCAAAGATAAGATCAATGAAAGAGGACGGGACTATTGTCACAGAAGGAACTGATTCCACAACTTTCAATATAAATGACCATCCTGGCGCAACAATCACCTCAACAGGAATGCTTATCCTGAGCGACAAGACAGAGATATCAGGAGGCATTTTGACAATGACTCCATTAGGTCTTAACCTGGATGGAGGTGTGATTGATATCACCAACTCAGATAATACTGATATCATATCAAATGGAGCTATTATTGTAAACGGAGATAAAGAATACCAGTCACCCGGTCCGATAAGGGTTGTGAAACAGTCTGGATCTTTGGACATCTCTGGCGAGTTCATAACTGAGACAGAAGGGGGCAAGATCATCTCTGATTTCTCAGGCTCTGTGAGAATACTTGACGGCAATGACAAGATACTCTCTGCCAACTCAAAGCTAGGTGTCTATGAGGATGGTGTAAGGAAGAGAGAGTATCATGTGACAGACACAACCCATTTTGTAGGTCCAGGCTCGCATTCTGGATGCATGGCTGAGCTTCCTTGCATCACAGATGATGGCACCAGCATTGATGTCAGGCCTATTATCAGTGAGATCTCTATGAGTGTGATTGGAGAAGGAGGAAAGGAGACAGGAGAGGTAATATTCAATGAGGATGGCATGAAATACAAAGGGTACATCATGCAGGGCAAGAGTATTTCCCTTTCATACCAGGAAGAGGGAAAGAATGGGGAGTATGAATGGCACAAACATATCATTAATGCAGATGGCACAATAGATAGGTGCTCCAATTGCAAGAACTGCGGTTCAGTCATTATGCCTCCTGAGATAGACACTCATTATATGGATGAGCATGCAATCCCTTCAAGCAACTATTATTCTGAAGAACAGCTTGAGAAGAGGGGCCTGAACACAGATTCAGAGTTTATTGTTGTGCATAATACTGCAGGGTCCTTTGATGGTGCAATGAATGAGTTCACAATGAAAGGCAATGAAAAAAGCACACATTATCTTGTTGACACAGATGGAACTATATATCAGCTCTTGCCTGACGGGACTAAAGTCATGACTACTGGATTTGGATTTGCTTATTCTAAAGATCCTAATATAGAAGTAAACAACTTCAACTCAATAAACATCGAAGTAGTGGGGTATCCTGGAAAAGAGACTCCAGAACAGCTAAAAGCAGTAGAAGACTTAGTTAGGGATATTCAGATCCGGCACAACATACCCAGTGAGAAAGTTTATTCTCACAGGGAGGTCAGATGTAAAGATGATCCTAACTATAGAAGCAAGAGAAGGCCAAGGAACAAAGGAAGACTTGATGATGATTGTGAATTGATGAGTGATAAGGGATATGATGGAATGTATCTTATGGATCATCTTAACATGAATCCTTATGATAGTGGATATATCAATGTCTGATAATGCTCATTCTTTCTTCATTTCATCAGCTTCACAATATCAATCATCCTGCAGCTATAGCCTGCCAGAGCCTTTTAATAAAGCCTCGGGAAAACACATGCGACTCCTAGGAGCCGGTTACGCTCAGCTCGCGCGCAATGCTAAGTGAGGCATTTGCTTCGCAAAGCCTCACGACCAACAATAAATTGTCGGGCTGACGCACCGGAGTCCCATAAAAGAATTATTTCATCAGCTTGACGATGTCTATCATTCTGCATGAATAGCCCCACTCATTGTCATACCATCCGCAGATCTTGACAAACTTTCCCTCAATCACATCTGTGATTCCTGCATCAAATATGCAGCTGTGATTATTGCCTACAATGTCTGATGACACAATAGGATCTTCTGTGTACTCAAGAACTCCTTTGAGATGATGGTTTGCAACATTCCTGAAAAGCTCGTTTATCTGCTCTTTTGTCGCATCCTTTTTCAGTACGCACACAAAGTCTGTGAAGCTTCCGTCTGGAGTAGGCACTCTCACTGAGATGCCGTTCATCTTTCCTTTCAGCTCTGGAATTACCTCTGCGACTGCTTTTGCTGCGCCTGTTGTTGTTGGAACCATGTTTATAGCAGCGCTTCTTGCTCTCCTCAAGTCTTTATGGGGTGCGTCAACAAGCCTCTGGTCTGCTGTATAAGAGTGCACTGTTGTGAGGAATCCTCTCTCAACACCAAAATTATCATTTAATACTTTTACCATAGGTGCAAGGCAGTTTGTTGTGCATGATGCATTTGAGAGTATGAGGTCATCAGGTTTGATATCATGCTCATTCACTCCCCTGACTATTGTCTTAATCTTCTCTTCTCCTTTTGCAGGAGCGCTGAGCAGAACTTTCTTTGCTCCTGCTTTGATATGCTTCATTATAGCAGGCCTGTTTGTGAAGAATCCTGTTGACTCAACAACAACATCAACACCAAGCTTTCCCCATGGAAGCTTCTCAGGGTCTTTCTCTGCAAATACTTTTATCTCTTTTCCATTGACTATAAGACCGCCTTCTTTTGCCTCAACAGTTCCATCAAACTTGCCGTGAACAGAATCATACTTCAGAAGATAAGCAAGAGTCTTTGTGTCAGTGAGGTCATTTAAGCCCACAAAATCAATCGCAGGATCCTTTAAGCCTGCCTTGAAGACCATCCTGCCTATCCTTCCAAAACCATTTATTGCGACTTTGACCATAACACACCTCTTTTTTCTTTTAATCATATTTATTCTCTAATCTTCTATCAGCTTTTAAAGGTTTATTATCATTGGGCAATAGAGAAATTCAAGGATATCTGATTTATGTCTGCGCGAAACATTTATAAATAATCTTTCTCTGTCGGCATATATGGCAAAAGGCCCTAATCACATAGGAATCATACTTGACGGCAACAGGAGATTTGCCAAGAGGCTCATGAAAAAGCCCTGGGAAGGCCATAAGCTGGGCTTTGACAAAGTCAAGAAACTGCTCAGGTGGTGCACTGATATGGGTATCAAAGAGATAACCCTATACTGCTTCTCAATGCAGAACTTCAACAGGCCTAGGGAGGAATTTAATTATCTCATGAAGCAGTTCAGCTCTGCATTCAATGAAGTCGCAGAGAGCGAGGATGTCCACAAAAATCATATCAGGATAAAAGCAATAGGAAGGATAAACCTTCTGCCTCAGGATGTTCAGGATGCTATAAAAAAAGCAGAGGAAGCCACAAAAGATTATTCTGACAGTTTTCTGAATATTGCTATTGCATATGGCGGAAGAGAAGAGATTGTTGATGCAGTCAAGAGAATAGGCAGGCTAATTGAGGATGGAAAGATTACAGACAAAGAGATAACAGAGGAGCTTGTCCAGAAGAATCTTTACACAGGAGATGAGCCAGACCTGATCATAAGAACAGGCGGCGAGAGAAGGACATCAAACTTCCTGCTCTGGCAGTCAAACTATTCTGAATGGATATTTGTCGAGAAGATGTGGCCTGAGTTCGAGCAGGAAGACCTTGTGAAATGCATTGAGGATTATAGGGAAAGAGAGAGAAGGTTTGGGAAGTGATGATATTTTAATGATTTCTTTGCTGATTCTCTGCACTTGATTATAATCTTGATTGTGCTAAATCTTCCTCGCCTCGGCAATAATCTGTTGCAACCTGACGCTGCCGAGGTGAGGTTTATTGTCCACTGATCAGGGTTCAGAGAGGACTGGGTACCCTCACCTTTCCCATATCCTGAATTAACATCCTAGAATGGAATAGAGCGAAGCAATCGCATGGAGCGGGACTAAAAACTTCAGTTTTTAGTCCCGCATTAATATCGTCGTTAAGGGGCGAAACCGTTAGAAGGAAAAGGCGAGGAAGAGTAAGCACCTTAGAATGATTAGTCAAGTGCTATCAATCTGGTCAAGCCGAGCTAGGAAGATAAATTTTTATATACTTGGATTATAATAAGCTCTTATGGCAGATGAGGGAGATATTTTCATAGGATCCATAATCGGCTTCTTCTTAGGCCTGTTCTTCTTTTACAAAGGTTTTGTGTGGTTCAGGCTGAAAAGGCTGATAGAGAACATGCCTACATCAAAGGTAAGGTCACTTGCAATGGGCCTTGTTGA
>JAHJCS010000178.1 GCA_018812465.1 Nanobdellota archaeon
CCTGTATGCGAGAGCTGCGGAACAATCGCAATCTACAATGAGTTCAAGGACACAAGATTCTGTCCATTATGCGGAGACAATGTGGAGATCACTGATGTAGAGATCTCATATGCTTTCAAGCTGATACTTGATGAGTTCAAGTCATTAGGAATTTATCCAAAGATGGGGCTTAAGACTAAGTACTGAAAATGGTAGACAAAGAACGATTCACATACAAGAAAGTGAGCCAGGTAGACTTCGGTCTGCTCAGCCCTAAGATGATCAAGAAGATGGCAGTTGCCAAGGTAGTGACACCAGAACTTTATGATAAAGAAGGATATCCTGTCGATGGCGGCCTGATGGATATACGGCTTGGAGTCATAGACCCTGGTTTGAAATGCAAGACTTGCGGGTCAAAGCTTAAGGAATGTATAGGTCATTTTGGGTATATAGAGCTGGCAAGACCTGTGCTTCATGTCAAATTCATAGGCCTTATCCTGAATCTTCTAAGATGCACCTGCAAGGAATGCGGAAGAGTGCTCATCCCTCAGAACAAGACAGACAAGTTCTCAAAAGAGCTTGATGATATTGAGAAGAATCAGAGCTTTGACGCCAGAAGGAAGAGAGTAAGGGCAATAATCTTAAATCTGAAGACAATAAACAAGTGTCCTCACTGCAAGGCTAGACAGCAGAAGATAACTCTTGACAAGCCATACACTATATTTGAGGCAGAGAAGAGGCTTTCACCTATAGAGATCAGGTCAAGGCTCGAGAAGATACCTGATGAGGACTGCAAAGTATTCGGAATAAATGCTTCAGTGGCAAGGCCTGAATGGATCATACTTACAGTCATGGGAATTCCTCCTGTGACCATGAGACCTTCAATAACTCTTGAATCAGGAGAGAGGAGCGAAGATGACCTTACTCACAAGCTAGGAGATATTGTAAGGATAAACCAGAGACTTTTTGAGAACATCAATGCAGGAGCGCCTGAGATAATCATAGAGGATCTCTGGGATCTTCTTCAGTATCATGTCACAACATTCTTTGACAATAACATAGCACAGCTGCCTCCTGCAAGACACAGGTCAGGCCAGCCTTTGAAGACAATCACTGAGAGGATAAAATCAAAAGAAGGAAGGATAAGACACAATCTTGCAGGCAAGAGAACAAACTTCTCTGCAAGAACAGTCATAAGCCCGGATCCAATGATAGACCTTAATGAGGTTGGAATGCCTAAAATAGTCGCTATGAAGCTTACAGTTCCAGAAAGAGCAACAGAATGGAATCTGGAATACCTAAAGAAATTTGTTGAGAGAGGCCCTAAGAAATACCCTGGAGCTAATTATGTTGTAAGGCCTGACGGCAAAAAGAAGAAGATAACAGATGATACTCATGAGCAGATAATAGAAGAAGTACAGCCAGGATATCTTGTAGAAAGGCATATCATGGACGGTGATGTTGTAATCTTCAACAGGCAGCCTTCTCTCCACAGAATGTCAATGATGGCTCACAAGGTCAGAGTGCTTCCTGATAAGACTTTCAGGATGAATCCTGCTGTGGCTCACCCTTACAACGCAGACTTTGACGGCGATGAGATGAACATCCACGTGCCTCAGACAGAGGAAGCGAGGGCAGAAGCTGAGATTCTCATGATGATTGAGACACAGCTCATCAGTCCAAGATATGGTCTTAGTGTTATAGGCTGCATACAAGATGCAATAACTGGAAATTATCTTCTTACAAAGGACATGCAGATGTCCCGGGAGAAAGCAGTGCAGATCCTTGCATCAATTGGCATGACTGATTTCTCAAGGCTTCCTTCAAAGAAGATTCTGGATGGTAAAGAGATATTCAGTGCGCTTATACCTGAGGACTTCAATTTCACAGGCAGGTCAAAGTCATGCAAGAGAAAGGCAAAGCCATGCCTTGAATGTGATCATTTTGTGAAAGGCAAATGTGACATTGATTCAAGAGTCATAATCAGGAATGGAAAGATTGAAGTAGGCATCATGGATGTCGCAAACCTAGGTCAGGGTGCAGGATTCCTGCTAAGGAATCTGCATAAAAGATACGGCAAAGAGGATACAATAAGAATCCTTGGCGACATATTCAGGCTTGGCATCAGGGTGCTTCTGCTGAGAGGATTCACCACAAACCTTTCTGACATGGATCTTCCTGAAGCAGCTTCAAGCAATGTGGAGAAGACTCTTCTGGATGCTGAGACAGAGATTGAGGGTCTCATTGATTCTTATCGCAAGAAAGAGCTTGAGGCTTTCCCTGGAAAGACACTCATAGAGACTCTGGAGCTGAAGATACTTGAAGCGCTCAACAGAGCAAGAAATAATGCAGGAAACATTGTCCTTGAGCATGCTTCAAGAAAGACTGGCACATTCATCATGGCAGACAGTGGGGCAAGAGGAAACCCAATCAATATGGCTCAGATGGCTGCTTGCGTGGGTCAGCAGGCTTTGAGAGGAAAAAGGATAAATCTGGGTTTCAAGAACAGGACACTTTCATGCTTCAAACGGAATGATCTGTCTCCTGAGGCTCATGGTTTTATCAGGAATGGATTCAAGAGCGGTCTGAAACCATCTGAGTTCTTCTTTGCAGCAATGACTGGAAGGGACTCACTTATGGATACTGCTTTGAGAACCCCAAAATCCGGATATCTCTACAGAAGGCTTGCTAACTCAATGCAGGACTTAAGAGTAGAATATGACCATACTGTAAGGGAAGCTGCTGGAAAGATAATCCAGTTCAAATATGGTGAGGATGGAATTGATGTTTCAAAGAGCGAGGGAGGCTCTATCAATATCAAGAGGATAATTGAGCAGGTAATCGGAGAAACTGATTGATGGTGATATGATGCACGAAGATATTTTCAAAGAATATGAGGACAAGCTGAATCCTAAGATCATCGAGGATGTCAAAGCTAAGATCCCTCAGAAGATAACAAAGGCTCAGCTGAAGCAGATCATGGACCTTGTTGTGGAAGAGTACAAGAACTGCAGGGTAGAACCAGGAGAGTCAGTAGGTCTTGTATCTGCTGAGTCAATCGGAGAGCCAGGTACTCAGATGACACTGAATACATTCCATTATGCTGGTGTAGCAGAGATGAACGTCACAACAGGTCTTCCGAGGGTCATAGAGATACTTGATGGAAGAAAATCCATCAGCACACCTATGATGGAGATATATCTTGAGAATCCATATTCAACTGGAAAGGATATCAAGAGGATAGCTCTGTCAATAAAAGAGACCAAGATGAAGGATATCCTTTCAGAGATGAACATCAATGTCATTGACATCACTATTGAGCTGAAGATCAACAGCGAGAAGGTCAAGGAACTTGGCATAAACCGGGCAACAGTGCTTAAGATACTCAGCAAGGAACCAAAGACAGCTGTGAGGCAGTCAAGCACAGACAAGGATATATTCATAATAAGGTCAACAGCAAAAGACAGCAGCCTTAATGATGTATACAAGCTCAGGGAGAAGATAAAGAATCTTTTTGTCCAGGGAATAAAAGGAATCACTCAGGTGCTTCCTGTAAAAAGGGGTTCTGAATTCATAATCATGACAGCAGGCTCAAATCTCAAGAAAGTGCTTGAGCTTGAGTTTGTGGATGATACAAGAACAATCTGCAATGATCTGTTTGAGATAGCAGATGCGCTTGGAATAGAGGCAGCAAGGCAGGCAATCATCAATGAGCTGTTCAAAGTGATTGATATGCAGGGATTGAATATTGACAAGAGGCATATCATGCTTGTATCTGATATGATGTGCTATTCAGAGAAAGTGCAGGGAATAACCAGGTATGGTGTCATATCTGAGAAATCATCTGTCCTTGCAAGAGCATCTTTCGAGACTCCAATAAAATACCTGATTGAAGCTGCTTTGGTCGGAGAGAAGGACAAGCTGAGGTCAGTAGTAGAGAATGTTATGCTCAATCAGCCAGTTCCTGTTGGCACAGGGCTGCCAGGACTTATAGTAGAAGTTAAGGGGAAATAAAAATGGAAGACATAAAAAAACTTGTTAAGGATAAGAAGGTCTTCATAGGAACAGACCAGACACTGAAGAATCTTAAGTCAGGCAAAGTTGCCAAAGTGTTCCTCTCTTCCAATTGTCCAGCTGATACTCATGAGACAGTTGAGAGATACGCAAAGATGGCAGGAGTGGATGTTGAACAGATTGATATGCCTAATGATGAGCTTGGTATAATCTGCAGAAAACATTATTTCATCTCTGTCATGAGCGTCAAAAAATGAAGAAGATCAAATATGATATTTCTCTGATGAAGTTCATGTCCTTGTTCGAGAATATCACTCATGCAAGGGTGAAGGACTGCTTTATCGATGAGAAATTGAATAGTTTGGTATTCATAGTCCAGCCTGGCGAGATAGGGAAAGCCCTTGGCAAGAATGCAGTCAATATCAGGATTCTTGAGAGCAAGCTGAACAAGAAGGTGAGGGTAATAGAATTCAATCCTGAAAAGCTTGAGTTCATCAGGAATATGGTCATGCCTCTTAGGGTCAATGATGTCACAGAGGATGAGGATGGCATAATCACTTTGATTGGCCCTGATACAAAGACAAAGGGCCTTCTTATAGGAAGGAATGCCCAGAACCTGAGAAATCTTGAGTCAAATCTCAGGAGATATTTTGATGTCAAAGAAATCAAAGTAGTATAGCAAAATTTATATATCCCCTCTAAAATCGCATATACTAGGGGTAGAAGCTGTATATAATCATAATCAAGAATAATCAAGCAGAAGACTTAAAATGGGAAACAAATCACGCGGAATGAATTCAGGGAAGAAGCTCAAGAAGAGAAGGAAAAAGAGCAGATGGCTTAAACCTAAGTATGTCAGCAGGATTCTCAAACTGAAAAAGAAGTCTGATCCTCTTGAGGGATCTCATCAGGCAAAAGGCATAATTCTTGAAAAAGTGCAGATGGAGGCAAAGCAGCCTAACTCTGCTATGAGAAAATGTGTAAGGGTTCAGCTGATAAAGAACGGAAGGCAGATTACTGCTTTTGCACCTGGTGACGGCGCAATCAAACTGATGGATGAGCACGATGAAGTCATTGTAGAATGTATTGGCGGAGTCAAGGGAAGGGCTAAAGGAGACCTTCCAGGAGTAAGATGGCAGGTCATAAAAGTGAATGACCAAAGTCTTAATGCATTGAGAAAAGGAAAGCTTGAGAAAGCAAGGAAGTGATTCTTACTTTTCATATTTTTCATTTGCCTTGTCTTGAAATGCGAAAGATTTATATACCACTTATACACACCAAATAGGTGTAATTCTTAGAGGTATCTAAGGGATAAATTATGGACAAAAAAGAGATGATGAAGACAGGCACAACAACTATAGGTATTGTGTGCAAAGATGGTGTTATTCTTGCTGCTGATAAAAGAGCTACAGCAGGCAATTTCATTGTGGGCAAAAGCTTTGACAAGATCCACAAGGTTGATGACAAGATCGCTGTGACAATCGCAGGCATGGTCTCTGATGCCCAGCTTCTTGTGAAGCTGATCAGGGCTGAGATCAAGCTGAGAAAAGTAAGGACTAATGTTGAAGTGAGTGTAAAAGAGGCTGCTAATCTGATCGCAAGTATGGCTTACGCAAACATAAGGAGAATGAGCATGATGCCGGGCATTGTTGCTTTCCTTGTTGGAGGCGTTGACATGCAGGGTTCTGGCCTGTACAATATAGGTCCGGATGGAAGCGTGACAGATGAGCCTGACTTCACATCAGACGGATCAGGATCTGTGTTTGCTTATGGAGTCCTTGAGACTGAGTACAAGAAAGGTATGTCTCTTGAAGAAGGCAAGAAACTTGCCATGAGAGCTCTGAATGCTGCAATACAAAGGGATTCTGCTTCAGGATCAGGCTTTGATATATTCACTCTTACCAAGCAAGGCGTGAAAAAAGAAGTGTCAAGAGATCTTTCCATAAAGATTGAGTAAGCCTTGATCTGAATTGTCCAATTTGTTTAAAGGTTGTTTAAAATTGGTGTCTATAATAACAATGTTATCTTAATCTGAAAAATTTAGTTAGGTGCAACTATGGGAGATATAATAAAGGAAATGATGGAGCATCTTCCTGCAAACAAGATATCTGATGCAGGTTTTGAAGGAGCCAATATCACGTTTTATACTAATGATAAGGAGTTCTTTCTTAACAACAACGGAATAATAAAGAAGATTGTCGATGCATTCAAGAAGAGGGTTGAGCTAAGACCAGACCCTTCAATAACAATGGACCAGCAGAAGGCCATTGAGACAATCAGGAAAATTATTCCAGAAGAAGCAGGGATAGGTGATATATTATTTGATGCTCAGAGAAGCCAGGTTGTGATAGAGACAGAGAAGCCCGGGCTTGCTATAGGAAAACAGGGAAGCATACTTAGGGAGATAAAAGAGAAGACTTTATGGGTTCCTCTTGTGAGAAGGACTCCTGCAATAAAATCACAGCTCATAGAGAACATCCGGGCAGTCCTCTACCAGAATTCTGATTACAGAAGAAAATTTCTTAATAAGATAGGTCACAGGGTCTATGATGGATGGATCAGAGAGAAGAAGAATGAATGGATCAGAGTGACTTTCCTTGGCGGAGCAAGACAGGTAGGAAGAAGCTGTCTTCTTCTGCAGACTCCTGAATCAAGAATCCTTCTTGACTGCGGAATAGATGTAGCATCAGACCAGCAGCCTTATCCTCTTCTTGAGGCGCCTGAGTTCAAGATTGAGGAGCTTGATGCAGTCATAATCTCGCATTCACATCTTGATCATTCTGGTTTATTGCCTTATCTTTTCAAATTTGGTTATAGGGGACCTGTGTACTGCACAGCCCCTACACGAGATGTGATGTCCTTGCTTCAGCTTGATGCAATCAAGATCATGATAAACGAGGGCAAGGAACCTATATATTCCCAGGATGATGTCAAGGAGATGGTCAAGCACACTATCTGCCTTGACTTTGAGGAAGTGACTGATGTCACGCCTGATGTGAGGATAACACTTTACAATGCAGGTCATATCCTTGGAAGCTCTATGATTCACCTGCACATAGGCAATGGCCTTCATAATCTTCTTTACACAGGAGATCTGAAATTTGGTAGATCCCAGCTTCTTGAGCCAGCTGCGACTTCATTCCCAAGGCTTGAGACTTTGATAATCGAGAGCACTTACGGCGGAAAGGATAATGTGATGCCTGCTCTTCAGGATGCTGACACTCTCATGAAGACTGTCATATCTGAGACTCTGACAAGGAAGGGTAAAGTGCTCATTCCTGTTCTTGGTTCAGGAAGAGCTCAGGATATAATCATTCTTATAGAGAATCTTGTGAGGAACAAGGAGATTCCAGAAGTTCCAGTGTATATAGATGGAATGGTGTGGGATGTGACTGCAATACATACTGCTTATCCAGAATTCCTTAATTCTCAAATCAGGAGGCTCATATTCCATAAGGATCAGAATCCTTTCTTATCTCCTATTTTCAAGAGAGTGGGTTCAGTAAAAGAGAGGAAAGAGTTGATTGAGGAGAAAGGGCCGTGTGTAATCCTTGCTACATCAGGAATGCTTGTCGGCGGACCTTCTGTTGAATATCTTAAGGCTCTTGGCGATAATTCCAAGAACACTCTTGTGTTCTCATGCTATCAGGGAGAAGGATCCCTTGGTAAGAGGATCCAGAACGGAGAGAGGGAATTCACTTTCAGGGCAGGCCAAAAGACAGAGATTCTCAGCCTGAAGATGGATGTGCATAAAGTGGATATCTCTGATCATTCTGACAGGAGACAGCTCATGAACTTTGTCGCAAGATGCGATCCAAAGCCCAAAAAAGTCATTGTTAACCATGGCGAGAACTCAAGATGCCTTGAC
>JAHJCS010000179.1 GCA_018812465.1 Nanobdellota archaeon
CTGCTGAGACCTGGCCTGACATTGTGAACTTGACTGTGTCAACTGTTATCTCAACTGGTCCAGGAGCAAGATCATCAATTGATGTTGCTTTTATCTCTTTGCCAGGCCCTTTGTTCAGGCTGTTGTCAACTGGCACTACAACAAAGCTGTACTCTTTTCCATCCTGGAGCTGTGCTCCTGCACAGTATCCTGCTTGGACTTTGATATGGTCTTCTCCTAGCGAGACTCTCTGAGGGTTCTTCAGGCCGTCCAATATCACATTATTGCCGCTGTCTCTCACAAAATCAGTGTCAGTGCAGTAGATAAGATAATGATTCAGGTCCTGCACAACAGTCTGGCCCTGTTTTGGAGCATCCCACTCAAAAACTATGGATGATTCTGCCTTGCTCTTGTCCTCTGCCTTCAGGTTGCTTATTTGGGGAGGAGGGATCTTGTCAGGGAATTCTATAGCAAACTTGTACTGGACGTATCTTTTGAGGGTCTTCTGGAGCTGTTCATCAAAGTAAAGAACTCTCTTTGAGGAGTTCACACAGAATTTGTATTCTCTTTTCTCAACACCGCACTGCTTGACACCAGGTTTTTTCTTCAGCAGGTAGATGTTTGATTTTGTCTTCTGCAGATAATACACATCTCCATCACCCATGCTTCCTGATATATCGACACCAGTGACTGTGGGCTGTGGTGCGGTTGTTGTTCCTGCTGTACTGCCTGCTAAGCCTGTTCCTGAAGCAGCTCCTTTTGGTTTGACAACAATCGCACTAGAAACTTTCCTTTGAGTATTGCCAGTATCCCATCCAATTGTTTTATCTGTTCCCCCATTATGGTATTCTAGGGATACTGAGCCGCCTCCATCAAGAGCAATTGCTTTCTTGTAGTTTGCTGCAATATATTCTCCTAATTTAGGTATTGTGTATGTCTTTGCATTTATCAGATGAATGCTGCCATCATCTTTGATTGCAAGCACAGACCTCCTGTTGGCTTCAGAGCAGTAAGCTGTTTTTCCTTCAAGCTTTCTTTTCTGGTCAAACTGGTCGCACGGGAAATTCACTGCACCATCCTTGACAAGCCATGGGGAGCATATTGCATATTTAACTTCATCCACCTTTAACTGAGTTATATCAACAATATCATATGTCCTTGTTCCTCCTGAATCTTTTACAATAAAGCATCCATTGAAAGCCTGATCTCCTGAACCAGCAGGCATATTGCCTGACAATGGCTGGTTATCTGATATCTTAACACCATTCTCTACAATAAGTGATGATGGGTTGCCATCTGCAAGGAAGAATCCTGCATTTATTGCAGCCACATCTCCTGACCGCATCAGCTTATTTATCTCCTGCAGCTTGTTGCCTGTCTTTGATGTCGCTACTTCAACATCAAAATTTGTTGGGTTCACTTCAATAATATATATTTCATTGCTTCCATCTTTCTTTTCAGATAATTTTATTCCAGAATCTGCAGGAGCTCCCGGGGTTTCAGTGCTTTCTGCAGGCACTACCTCTGCTGTCTGTGATGGTTTCTCAACCTTCTGATAATTTATATTCCTTCCTGCTTCTCCAAACTTTCCTCTCTGGATGCTGTTGAATCCTGAAGTGTCAAAGTGGATATATGGATGATCATACCAGTTGTCAGGGTCCCTTCCCTCATCTATCTTGTACGCATGGGCATATCCAAGGGCATTCAGTTCAGTTGCCAGTGCCTTGTACTTGTCCATGTCAGCATCTGTATCCCATCCTTCTACCCTGAAGTCTGCTGCTCCGCCGAATATGTGCCAGCTTGTCAGGCTTACTATATCTGATGTTCCGAAACTTGTTACCTTACCAGAATTGAGAGCATCTGTCTTGTTGCTCTCAAGGACTGCCCAGCTCCATAGGTTGTGCTTGTAAGGCCTTACCCCAGATTCTATTATTATCTGCTTACCTATCCTGTTCTGGACTTCATTGAGCTTCTTGATCATCTGAGGGTCTATATTGATATTATTGCTGTATTTTGGAATCAGGCTACCCTCTTCTCC
>JAHJCS010000180.1 GCA_018812465.1 Nanobdellota archaeon
GGCTCTGTTCTTACCATTGCTCCTGCTGACCTCTCTGACTGGCCAGTTATAGAATATTTTCCTTCCTGTAATGAAGTGAGAAGCTCCTGCTGAGTGTGAGGCTGAAGGGTTGCAATCTCATCAATGAAAAGCACTCCCATGTTTGCCTTGTGAATCATTCCAGCGACAACCCTCTCATGAGATGGAGTGCCAAGGCCTCCGCTCTGGAAAGGATCATGAAGCACATCTCCAAGCAATGCACCTGCATGCGCTCCTGTTGCGTCAAAGAAAGGAACCTGCTTCTTCTGGAAATTGTCAACAATAAGTTTGGGAACACTTGTCTTCTCACCGAACCTCTTTCCGAGATTAAGGAAAAGCACAAAAGCTGCAAGGAATACCATGCCTCCCATAAAGAATGCAGCAAACATTATGCTTGCAGCAGCAGCTCCATCTTTTAGGTATTCATGCCTCACCCACCATGGAGCAATCATCGCAAGAATCGCAAGAATGAATAATATTATATTCTGATTCTTGAAGAAACCCTCACCCTGCACCCTGGCCTTGCTGATAAAGACTCTTCCTTCACCGCCAGGAACCACTCTTATCAAAGGCTGGTTCTCATCATTAGGATTAGGGAAAGCAAGAACATCAACAAGCTTCTCTTTTGGAAGAAGCTCAGCTAAAGCAAGACCCAGCATGGATTTTCCAGTGCCTGGCTCGCCAATAAGAAGGACATGACGCCTCTGAAGAGAGGCTTTCTTTATGACATTCACAGCATCTTCCTGGCCTATGACCTGGCCCACTATCTTCTCAGATACCTTGATGTCTTTGGTTGTCTTGAAATCCTGAGGTTTTGATTCAGATTTTGATTCTTCAGCCAATAGTTTACCCCCTTTTGGATACTATATAGATTTATCAAGTGATATTTAAAGGTTTGTGTAAGGTCAGGGCATAGAATGATTGCTGCACTTTGATTTAAGAGCAAAATTTATATAAGATATCTACAGAAGACCCTATATGAGGTGATTCCATGGTTATGAATGTTGTTATCGGTGCAATTATTGCTTCTATTGCATGGTTCATTGTTGCAGGAATATTATACATGAATCCTTATTCTGAGAAGATATTCAACAAAGAGGCAAAGAAGTCTCCTGCTGTCAAGAAGTGGACTGCTAAGAACAGGAACATGATGATAGCTGAGATGTATTTCCTCGGAGTGCTTATTCCAAGCATAATATTCGCTTTTGTCTATTATCTCATACAGCCTGCTCTGCCAGGAACACTTGCAGCAAATGCTCTTCTTTTCGGTCTGCTGCTCATGGGAATAAAGACAATACCAAGATTTGCGGATATGAAGATGATGACAGAGTATCCTAAGAAGCTTCTTACAATGGATTTCATAGTAGGTTCAGTGAACTGCTTTGTTGTCTCATTTGTGCTGGCTATGATAATCTGAGATAATTGGATTCTTTATTTTTATTATGATCATTTCTTAGTTATATCTTGTTTGCAGTTTATGAAATATGTTAGGATATTCTTTCCTAGCTCGGCCTGTTTTCGCAGCAAACTGGTACTGGCCGAGTGAAGCTTCTTTGCTCTTCTGAAACTACTTCGAAGCACTAGAACCTCACCTTTCCTGTTCTAGTTGCTGAAGTGTCAGGAAAGGCGAGGAAAATCTAACGCACTCTTAGTTTATTTATTGTAGTGCAATCATCCAATATACTAGAAAAAGAAATATTATCTGCCAACAAATTCCTTACGCTTTGTCTTGCTTAGTCTTTCAACAGCCCGCCGGATTATGACCTGCGATGCCTTTCCTTTCCACTTCCTTAATCTGCCGATTATGCAATTCTCATATTTCAGTGCAAGGTCCCTCAGCATCCAGCCGACGCCCATCTGCACAAAGTAATCCTTGTCAAGCATAAGCTGATCTGAGAGTGCGAGTTGCTTATTCAGGGGAATCTTCACTCCTTTTCTTACTCCGATTGCAAGCACAACTGCTGAAGCTCTCCTCAGCCAGGGATTATCTGACTGAGTCCAGATTATCAGTTCATCATATTTCTCAGGATGCTCTGCAAGTATCTCAGCGAGCACAGAACAAGTCCAGTCACCTAATGCCCAGTTGTCTATATTCTTGAAAAATGATTTGAGAAGGTTCCAGTTCTTCAGCTCTGGCCTGACAAGAAATATAGCAGCTGCCATCTCCTCAAATATCCCTGATCCCCATAACTGCTTTATGTCCTTCTCTGTTCCTAGCTTTGCAGCTTTCCTTGGAGCTGGTATGCCGCAGCCATAAAGCCTCAGAGAGGTCTTAAGATATCTTTTCTCATGCTCTGCCCTGGTCTGATTAGATCTTGACTTCAGAAATTCTCTTATCTCTTTGTAAGACATAATATCAGGATTAGCTTGAGTTTTTTAAATATTTGTATAATGTTAAGTTCAAGAGATAAGAATTAAACAGAAAAAGATAAATAAAAAGAAAAATAAAAAAAGAATCAGGCTTATGCCTTTTTCTTCCTTCTTTTTATGGCTATTATGCCCATAACAACAGCCAGCAGTGCTAGGATAACCATAACCCATAAGGTTGTCCTGCTTCCCTGCACTTGCAGGGTTCCTTCAACCTGTTCCTCTTCAAGCTGAGCTTCCTGCTCCTGCATGAGAGGCTCTGCAATCTCCTGCCGCTCTCCTGATATGACTGGAGTTGCATTACCCTGAGCTTCTGCCATCTCAGTAGCACCGCTGCCAAAGATATAGCCGCCTCCGCTGCTTCCGCCGCCTGATCTCCTGACCTCTTCTTCTGGGATGTAAGTGACAGTCTGAGCGATTGTTGGCTCATCTTCACAGACAACAGGCTCTATAACAGCGTTCTGGTCCTGAGGTCTTCCTACAAACACAGTACCTATCATCTGTCCATCAACATCTGAGGTTCCTAAGAACTTGACCTCAAAGTCTTCAAATACCGGCTCAAGGATGCTTTCTCCTGAAAGCAGATAGATATCAGAATCAGGAGTGTAAGTTATCCTCAATCCATAAAACTCTCCAGGATTGCTGGTTATCGCTACCTGAGTTCCATCCTTATCTACTCCATCCACCCTTGCTTTCCTTCCATCTGCAAGATTATACTCAATGGATCCATCTGTCATGATAATCCTGGTGATTTTTCCTTCAATATCAACCTCTACAGAATTAACTGTCAGCTGCCGGTTCATTATCACAAGGCTTGCTCCTGCAAGATCAGCTGAAGCATCTGAAGGATCATACCTGATTATATCATAGGTTGATAGTTCATAAACAGCTGAGTACTCCCCAGAGTTATCTGTGAAATATACTGAGTCTGAATCAGGTATGTTGGTTGTCCCATCACCTGCCTCAGTGAGTATTCCTGTGCCTGAAGTAAATGATAATGCCTGTCCATAAGGTATATCATTGGTTGTTGCGCCTGAGTTATCAACGAATCTCTCTGAGCTGAGCAAAGAAGGTATGTCCTGCTCTCCAAGTGAGTTCCATTCAAGAGCCTCAGCAATGCTCTGACCATAGACAAGCTGTATTTCTTTGCCCATATTGTTGTATTCTTGATCTCCTATACAGGTTCCATGAAATCCTTCATAGCAGGTGCATCCTTTGACTGTGCAGTCAACAATCTTTATTCCCTGGCTATTGCACTCGCCGTAAGTTGTCTCATTGAAGCACCCATATTCTCCCAAGGCTACACCATATCCCTGGTAATTGCATCCGTCAATGCATTCTGGCTCTTCAGTATTGGTAAAAAGACCTACATAATAATCACAGACACTATTTGTGCCTTCTGATGGAGAATAATCTGCGCAGTTCTTTGTCGGGAACCAGTAATAGCTTCCAGCTGATTCCATACACTGCTCAACAGACATCATATTATCAGAACATCTGAACTTGTCAATCTGATTTGCATTGCATGATCTGGTCGGCAGCTTTAGATTAGGCAGCTGCACAGTACAGCTTGAGAAAACACTCACAAGCACTATGAGAATGATAGCACTCACAAAAATTGCCAGAAAATTTATCTTTTTGTCCATTATTGCACCTCGTTTATGGATCATGGATGATTAGGGCTTTTCAGCCATTATTTATCATCCAATGAACATCTGTTTTTAAATTTATTGATTATAATTTAATTATTTCTATGTGAGTTTAAGAGACTGTTATGAAAAAGTTGCCATTAGCAACTCTTGTCAGCGCTGATGAACCTGGCGGTGATTTTGAGTATTCTATTGTGATGTCTGCTTTCATCTTTGTGCCTTTCTTTGGGACTCCACCTACCGGAGCATAGCAAAGGATACTGAGGTATTGGGAATCATAGCCAAGATGACTCTTGAACTTCTCTCCATTCTTCCATAAGACCTGGCTTTGGGCAGAAGCTCTTGTGCATATGCCAAAATTATTGTCCTCAGACCATGCACAAAGCTCTTTTATTGATAAACATGAGTAATAAGGGTTTATTGACTGACTATTAAGAGAATTCTCCACAAAAGATTGTCCTGATTCACTGCAGTCTCCGTATTGCAGCTGCATGCAGGTGAAATCCTGTCCAGAGAGATTCACCTTTGTGATATAGATATCATCTCCAAGATTATTTATCACATCAAAGTTCACAGAGAATATAGTGGGAGGGGTTGTCTGAAGGTATTGGGTTTTAGCACCAAGAGTTATAGGCATCCCTTGAGAAGACACAGAATAATCCACACAGCTCAGTCCGACCTGGAAATTGCATTTATCAGGAAGCAATGCTGAAGGAGAGAGAACACCGAAATAAGAAAGTCCTGCTATGACAACAAGCACAACAAGGATTGCCCAGCCGTATGTGAGCATGAATTCCATTGCTGCCTGCGCTCTTTTTTTTGACATTGCCTGGATAAAAACTATTTAGTATATAAACCTTTTTATGATAACAGTTTTATCCTGAACATGACTCAGTGCGAGATTAAGAAGATTAATAGTGATTATCATCTTGGTTTGTGTATGGGGGCTTTATGTTAGGATGTATGCATTATTCTTTCTTAATCTAAATGGCTCAGGGAGCAGGTATCAGTAGGCAGTGACTGGATAAGAAAGTGAAGCAAGCTTGATAATCTCGGGTGAGATTTAGGGCAAAGCATATAAAAACTCCAGACACAGCTTCCTGACACCTGATTACTGAACAATCCAGACCCAGAAGACAGTTAGATTATTTCAACTATGCACCATTAAATAGGCAATATACCAAAAAGATTTATATATAAGAAAGTTTTATTGCATACTTAATCAGTTTATTTGATTATCAAAAAAAGAGGTGTATCATGGAGCTTCAGCTCAATAAAAAAC
>JAHJCS010000181.1 GCA_018812465.1 Nanobdellota archaeon
GATGATTCACTGCAGCTTGACCAGCAGAGGTGAGGCTTCTGGTCCAATCTGAGAATTTCATCCAGGATAGGCTGCCTCACCTTTCCCACATTCTATGTTTCTGCGTTTAAGGGAAAGGCTAGGAAAAGTTATCACAGACAATCTTTTTAGAATCTATGTTTACCTTAAAGATATATCTACAACCTCTTAACTTCAATAGAAATAGCATCCTCATTGACTCTTATATCCTTAGGGCACACCAGGAATTCATAATTATTATCCTTGCAGTACTTTATTATCTTCTCTTTCTCATCATTGCTGCTGAAGCCGACTACAACATTCAGGCCTCTCTTGTCTGGATGGAATATCTTCATATCCTTGAGGTCTTTTTTTATCTTTTCTGCTTCTTCCATGAATAATCTCAGCCTGTCTTTGGCTTTGTCAAGCTTTGCAAGAAGTTTTTCATAATCGGGTTTGAATCTTAGGATAGAATACATCTCTTTTGTCTTCTCAAAATAATCTGAGTCATTGCAGGATATGAATCCTCCATCATTGAAGTCAACAGGTTTCCATTTACCGAATGATCCCACTATAATATCAGAATAATTGCCATTGCATAATGCTGAGTCTCCTAATGATCCTGTAGCATCCTCAATCAGCACACACTTGTTCTTTTTGCAGATCTCTGATATCTCTTTTAAAGGCTGCTCTGCATAGTATCCTGCCAGGCTTGTGACAAAGAAACCAGCGCCTTTCTTTGCATTCGCTTCCAGATCCTGCAGGTCAATGATGCCTTTGTCTGTCTTTATCTCCTTTATCTCAAAACCAAACATCTTTGGGTATGTCTTGAAGCTAATCCAGCCTCCTTGGTCAGGAACCAGAATGAATGGTTTTGAATTGACTTTCTTTAGGATATAGATGGCAGCGAATATTGCTGCATTGCCGCAGTTCACAAGCTTTACATTCTCATGTCTTGTGTACTCCTTTATCTTATTTATCACTTTATCTTCTGACATATACCCGAGACTGAAAGCTGATGGTTTATAAAGTTTTAGAAAACTCTCTGAGAATCTACATACTGTTTCAAAGAGAAAACTTTATATATACCTATTATTTGACAGTGTTCAATGACAACTAAAAGAGGTCAGGTGACTGTATTTATTATAATAGGTATCATACTTCTTGCAATCATAAGTGCTGTATATTATTCTGTGAGCAGAGGTTCACAGGTTGATGTTAGCGACGAGGTCACTATTGATACTTCATCTCTTAGTTCTTTTGTCACAACCTGCGCAAAGCAGACTGCTCAGGATGCTGTGATCTATACTGGGCAGAGAGGCGGTCTTTTCACAGGCATAAGTGATATCATGCCTCTTTCAGGTGATTATTATATCTATAATGGTATCGCAATACCTTATTATTTCTATGAAGGAGAAGATAAGTCTTTGACTGAGGATGATATCAAGGCCACTCTTCAGCAGTACATGAACACTTACCTTCCAAGATGCACAAGCGGTTTCCAGGTATTCAAACAGCAGGGATACATTGTTGAGGAAGGAGAGATAAGTTCAACAGCAACCCTAGCTGAAGAGCAGGTGATATTTGATATCCAGTATCCTATCACTCTGATAAAAGGAGATTCAAGGGATTCTGAGTCTGCATTCAATGCAAAGGTCAATGTCATGCTTCCTAATATAATATCTGCTGTGAACCAGTACATCAATGATCAGAATGGAAAACCAAATGCTTTCAGGCTGCAGCATCTCATAGATAATGTATGGGAGAAAAACCTCAAGTTTGATGCAGTAGACAGAGGCAATGGCAATGTGGTAATAAGCCTTATTGATGAGAACAACCCAGTGAAAGGCAATCCTTACATCTTTAACTTTGCTGTAAAATACAACTGGGAGTAGAGGATTCCAGAGTAGTAAAAAAACATAACATTTAAATAAAACAAACAAATAACTGTGATAATATGAAAAAAGGGATTATATTTATTGGATTGGTGATATTCATACTGAGTTCTATTGCTGTCCTGGCAGAATGCCCTGACGGATTCACTGCAGATGATGCTGGGAACTGCATTGGCGGAGAGAACGCAGTTATTCCTAGTGATTTCACTGGTGTGATAGACTGCAGTCTTGGTTGTACAGCTCCTGATGGTTCTTCTGTTACAGGAAATGTTGAGGTTACACAATCAGGGATTGTACTCAATGAGGGAGCTTCTGCAACAACTGCTGCTGGAGGCTCTGTAACAGCACCTGCAACAATAAATAATGATGGTTCTATCTCACTTGAAGGCGGAGAATACACTCAAGGCAGTGTCACTGTAAGCGGCACAGCATCAATGGGCTCCGACGGAAAATGGAGCGTTGCATCAGGACAGACAGCAACAATCAATGGAGTCGGAATAAGCAATGCTGATGATATTGTTCCAGGCGCTGACGGCAAAAGCCTTACTGGAGTGGCAGGCCCAGGCGGAAGCAAGGTCTGCACATCAAACGGATGCATGACTTTCAATGAAGGGGACACAATCAATATTGATTTCAATGGCCCAGGCGGAATGATGAATATCAACTCAGGCACTGCGACTGTTGACAATGACTTCACAGGAAATGTCAATGTAGGAGATGATGGCAACTTGAAACTTCCAGGCGGAAATACTGTGACTTCTGGTGAAGTGGATATGCTTGGAGGAACTGCTAGATTACAGCCTGGAGCAACACTTGAGAATGACATTGATGGCAATGGACAGACAGATACCTGGACCGTGAATGATGGAACACTTAATATAGGTCCTGATGGAGATATCCAATTGCAAGGTGACGTTTTATATGGTCCAAATGGTCTTGGTCCTCAAGCAAACTTTGTAAATCATGATCCTAATAATCCTATAGATATATCTAATGATTGCACTTCAAAGACAAACTGCATTGGCCTTGATGGAACCTCTCTGACAGTAAACGGCGGGGCAGGTATCAATGCTGAGATAAACTTGTTTGAGACAAGTATTACTCCCGGAAAGATTGGTTATTTTGATACATTCAATTCTGATGTAAGTTCCTCAGCTGGCGATAATGTATTATTAAGAGAAGGCCTTTGGTCTGGCTCAGGCTTTGTTGAGGACAATCGCATGGAGATTCCTCCAATGGATGTGACAGGAGCACTTATTTTTAATACTTTGAACAAATTTGATTTGAATATTGATGGAAGAGATTATATCTATGAAAGAGATGCAGCTGGATTCTGGACTTGCGCTACATGTGATAAAGGGTGCACAACTTGTAATGCTCCAACAAATAATCCTAATCCACCACAACCTCAAGCAACAGGCTTCTTCAGCTTTATTGGAAGAGCCTGGGGATGGATGACTGGGAAGGCAACAGATCCCTCTGCCATTACTCCATGTTCTCTTTCAACTGTGGGTACTGAAAGCAAGAATAATGACGGATTTGGGAGTTGGGGCGATGTGAAATTTGATGCAGGCCCTCCTTTAGGAAGTGTTGAATTTGATAATCTGAATAAAGAACTTCAGTATATTGTTACACCTGATGGAAGAATAGTTGAGGTATTGGCTTTCAGAGGAGCAGATGGCAAAGACTATTTTATCCAAGTAAATGCTAATGGTAATGGAGGAACTCTTTATTATAATGATGATGGTGTGATCACTCAAGCACCTACTCCAGTCAATGCAGCAGTAATTAAAGATATACTAGGAGAAGTAGAAAAGTTTGAAGGCAGTGATGAGATCCAAAGAGTGTTGCAAAGAGGAAGTTCAACACCACTTAATATGGTTAATATTGATTCTGACTGGAGAAGTAAACCTGATGAATATGATGATAAAGACATTGTGTTTTTATATAATGGAAAGTGGTCTCAAGGTAATTTAAAATATGATGAGGACAAGAAAAGGTGGATTATAAACGGTTGGGATGGTGAAAACTTTTATAATCTAGACACCTATGATGTAGAAAATCTTCAATTGAATTCAGGCAGTTGGCAATATCAAGCTCCTGCTGCTGTTTATACAGCCCCACCACCACCAGCTGCAGGAACACCTAGATGTGATGATGTGTGTCCTCAAAGTTATGAATGTGCAACAGGATTGTCCTGTTATTGTTATGATGCTGGACAAAGGGCACGGACTGGGGAAGATTCTTACACCCAAATATGTCTGAAATAAGTCCTAATCAGAAGTAGATTATCATTTTCTAAATATATTCTTTTTTTCCTGGAAATCTTGTGTTTCCAGAAACCTTAACTTCATATCTTCACTGAACATATCAGCATAATAGTTCTGGAGCTGCCACAGCCCATATGTTGCATCAAATTGTGTGTCTGCATGAACAAGCTGATTTCTGTAAGCTGGTTTTTCTTCTGATGTATAATTATGCACTGGTTCATGATGTCTTAATCTTCTGTAGGTCATGTCCAGGAATGTCTCATGCGCTTTTTGGTCTATTCTGCCATTAGGTTCTACAGGTATTGCCCCTGGTTTTATCCCTGCTTCCTGTGCAAAGAGATGATATGCTTCCAGCAGAAGTCTATCATTTGTATCAAGCTGGCTGACTTCCTTATTGATCACTCTCTCGCTCTCACTGTAAAATCTTCTTTCTTCTGCATCCAATGCTCTAAGGTCTGCATAAGCTCTGCCATGAAACCAAGAGTTAGCCATCATTGGTTCAGTAGTGCCCATCTTTGGATAATAACCTGTTGAGTCATATGTGATAAGTTTATAAGATAGGTCAGTGCCAATGTCATCAAATCTTTCTATGGTTGGTCTGTCTATAATCTTTCCCATATTCCTTTTAGTAGAATTATTTATGAAAGGAACATAAACAAAACCTATATCCTCCATAATCTGGATCTTTGAGAATATATCTGCGTCACAGAAGCCTATCTGATCAAGTGCTTTTAACTTAGAATATTTATGGTCAGTAATATCTGTCAATGATCTTCTTCTGTTATCTGCAGTTGTAGATCTGTCATGCGCATCATGAAACTCTATCAATGCCTGGACAAATCCATCTATTCTTGGGTCTTGTGAATGTCCAAACTCTTGTCCTCTAAGAGTTCTGACTTCTTCACCAAGTCGATATTTAGTAGAAGGAGAATAATGATTCACTCCGATAGCAGTAGCCCCTAACAGTGCTGTTCCAGCAAGAAATGCTTTTAGAGCATCTCTCCTATTCAATGTCATTCTTAGGGCCCTCCAACATCCTACTCGCAGCAACCTCAAAGAAATGGCTTTTGTTCCTGAATTCCCGGCCTTTCATCCTGTCGCCTCTCATCCTGTCAAATACTCTTAGGAGAATATCTTCCTCTACTGTTATTGATATCTTGTGTTTCATGTTTACCTCTAAAATAATCTTAATATCTAAATTATATATTGGGTTGTACTACTACTATATAAATCTTTCTATTATTAGTTACTTATTAGTGGTAAACAATTATTATATACCATTCATGTTAATAATATTAACCGAGTACAAGAATTAGTCCTTATATGTTAATATCACTAACTCTCAAAAAGAACTCTTCTTATATCAAACTTTACATCCCATTTAGTGAATATCTCCTTTAGAATATCTTCTTTGCTTACTGGCAGGGTTATGACTCCATCACCTATGATCCTGCCTTTTAATTCAGACAGAATACCTTTGCTGCCCCCTCTGCCTCTAAGGAGATAATGGAACCTTACCCTTTTTGACGCTCCGAATCCTTTGAGTGAGTATGTGAAGATTGACTTTGCAGAATATCCCAGAATCTCTGAGACTGGCTTATTCTTAGATATGCTTGTACCTTCAGAAAGCATTGTCTTGACAAGAGTATCTCCTCCAACTACAAAATTCTTCTCCAGCAGATGGTTTATATGGAACTTAAGAGCATATTTCTCAAGCAGCTTATACAGGGAATCAATCATATCCATAACTCTGTTCTCAGCATCATCTTGGATCACAACACAAAGATCAATATCATTCGCATCTGACTTCTCCCTAATAAAAGAGCCAAAGACAATAATATCTATGGCGCCTTCTTCTTTGATCCATTTGGTCATATCCTTGCTGATGTCAGACCATTCTTTTTGATTCTTCAACATTCTTCCTCATTGATTCAACTATTATTTTGGATATCTGTTTGCTGTAAGAATCCCTGTAGAACCTGAACAGCTTTCTTGCTGTGTCATAAAGCTCTGGTTTATGCAGCTCCAGCATCCTGAATCTCTCGTTGTGGTTTGCACCAATCTTATTGACTTCCTTAAGCAGAACAAGATCGCAGATCTCAACAAGTGCTTTGTAGTACAATGCAGCAGCTGCATTATACTTCTCTTTACCAAACGCGAATTCCGCAAGCTCATAGAATTCCTCAAGGTTCTTCTTTAGTATCTCTTCTTGATTCTTATCCATGTTAATAGTGATAACTAATAACATCTATTTAAATCTTTCGGTTAATATTATAAACAGAAGCCGCAAACCATAAATACAGCCTTTCTAAACAACATGAATATGGCCAAACCAACCTATTATGACTCAATATCTGAGGGCTATGAAGAGCTGCATAAAGATGAGCAGGAAGCTAA
>JAHJCS010000182.1 GCA_018812465.1 Nanobdellota archaeon
ACCCCCATATATGAGCTGTTGCTTGAACCATATTTAAATATTTTGGTTGTATTTAGGGGTTGTTTTAAGGTTTACATGGTTTAAAGCCCCTAAGGGCCTGAAACAGCAAAAGATTTATATATAAGCCATATACAGAACCATATATCAATAAGTATAGAAATATATATAAATCAAAAGGCTTTTAAACTAAAAAGGGTGACATTACAGGTTATTAACCTACAAAGGATGTTATAATGACCAAGATAAACAAACTTGTGATGGATGGATTCAAATCATTCGCCAAAAGGACAGAGCTTATTTTTGGGGATGACTTTAACTGTGTTCTCGGGCCTAATGGGTCTGGAAAATCAAACATACTTGATGCATTGTGCTTTGTTCTTGGAAAAAGTTCTGCAAAGGCCTTGAGAAGCGAGAAATCAGCGAACCTTATCTACAATGGAGGCAAGCAGAAGAATCCTGCAAAATCAGCAGAGGTCTCTATATTCTTTGACAACAAGAACAACACATTTCCTACAGAGGACAAAGAGGTCAAGATCTCAAGGATTGTCAAGAAGAACGGCCAGAGCATATACAAGATAAACAATGAAACAAGGACAAGACAGCAGATACTTGAGCTTCTGAGCCTGGCAAGAATCAACCCAGATGCCTACAATGTGATCCTTCAGGGAGATATTGTGAGGTTTGTTGAGATGCCTCTTGAAGAGAGAAGAGGCCTTGTTGAAGAGATTGCAGGGATATCGATCTATGAAGAGAAGAAGATAAAAGCAGTCAGCGAGCTCACAAGAGTAGAGGAGAGAATGAAAGAGGCAGAGATCATCCTGACAGAGAGGAAGAGCAGGCTTGGAGAGCTGAAGAAAGAGAGGGATCAGGCCATAAAATACAAGGATATCAATGATAAGATCAAGAGAAGCAAAGCTTCGCTGATATTCAAGAAGATAGAAAGCAGGAAAAAAGAGAAAGATGAGTTTGATATAAGGATAGAGAAGAACCAGAACCAGTTAAAAGAAAAACAGAATGAAATCACTGAGCTTAAGAAAGGAATAACTGAGAACAGGAACAGGATTGATGAGATAAACAGGGATATAGAGACAAAAGGGGACAAAGAGCAGGTCAACATGAACAAGGAGATAGAGAAGCTCAAGGTTGACATCGCATCCTCAAAGAACAGGATAGAATCCCTAAAATCAGAGATCAACAAGATAAAGCAGAGAAGGATTCAGCTTAAGGAGAATTCAGAAGAGATCACATTCAAGGTCAAGAAGCTTGAGGAAGAGAAAGCAGACCTCAAGAAGCAGATAGAGAACAGGGATAAAGAGATAAACCATATTGAGAAGAGGATTGAAGAGTTCAGGAAGAAAAACAAGCTTGATGATGTTGAAGGCCTAGAAAAGGATATTGACAGCATAGACAAAGAAGCAGAGGAGATGCAGAAGAGGATCCAGCAGCTCAGGGAAGAGCAGCAGGAGATATTGAGGCAGAAAGACCAGGCAGAGTTCAGGGTCAATTCTATTGACGAGAAAATCGCTAAGGTTCTTGAGGTTGAGAAAGAGAACAAAGCCCAGATAGATGAGCTCAAGGCAAAGAAAGAGATCTTCAAATCATCGACTCTTGATCTCAATAAGAGGCTCAGCAGGGATTCTGAACTGGCAGCCCAGCTCCAGAATGCAAGGAACACATTCCTTAAATGCCAGGAAGACCTTTCAAAATTAAATACAAAAGCAATGTCCATCCAGGAGAAGCTTGGAGAGAACAGCGCCCTTAAGAACATACTCAAGCAGAAGAGCAGCATTCCAGGGATATTCGGAACAGTATCAGAGCTTGGAAAGGTTGATTCAAAATATTCTCTTGCATTGGAGATAGCAGCAGGTCCTAAGACAACATCAGTTGTTGTCAAGGATGACAAGGTTGCCAGCCAGTGCATAAGATACCTAAAGGATAATAAGCTTGGCATAGCAACATTCCTTCCGCTTAACAAGATAAGACCTGTCGAGAAGAGGTCAGAGGCCAAGAGCCTGGCATCATCAGATGGAGTGCATGGTTTTGCAATAGACCTTCTTTCTTTTGATTCAAGATTCAAGGATGTATTCTCGTATGTGTTCGGCAATACTCTTGTTGTAGAATCAATAGAGACCGCAAGGAGGATAGGCATAGGCAAGGCAAAGATGGTGAGCCTTGAAGGAGACCTTGCTGAGATGAGCGGAGCAATGCAGGGAGGATACAGATTAAGGAAAGGTTCTGGATTAGGCTTTGCAGAGAAGGACATTGAGAGGGATATAAAGCAGTGTGAGAAGAGGCTTGCTGACAATGATTCCCTTGTGGAAAGGCTTGAGAATGACAAAAAAGAGAATGAAGAGACAATATCCAGGCTAAGGCAGGAGAAAGCTAATCTTGAAGGAGATATAATCAAGCTCGAGAAACTTCTTAACTTACAGTCAGATGATACAGATGCTTCCAGAAAAGAGAGAAAAGAGCTTGATGCTAAGATTAAAGAGATTGAGAAGAAGCTTGATAATGTGACATCACAGGTCTCAGAATGCAATGGCCTGCTTGCAAAGAACAAGATAAAAAGACAGGAGATAAGGAACAGGGTAGGCGAGCTTAGGAATCCTGCATTGATAGCTGAGATGAATGCATTCGAGGAGAAGAGAAGGCAGCTAAAAGAAGAGCTTGTAGCAAAGAAAGGAGAGATGAATAATCTTGATGCTCAGATAAAAAATGTGTTCATGCCAGAGATAGAGAACATAAGCAGAGTGATGAAACAGCATGATAAAGAAGAGAATGATTTCAAGGAAGAGACAACAGCACTCACAGATAATATCTTGCTCATGTCTTCTGATCTAAAGGATAAAGAGAAGAAGCAGATGGAATTCCAGTCAAAATTCAAGGGATTGTTCACAGAAAAATCCAAAATAGATGAGAAGATAAAAAAGAATGAACAGAAACTAGATGAGACAAACGAACAGTCAAGGACAATAGAGCAGAGGATCAACCAGATAAATGTTGAGTCAGCAAAGGTCAGGACAGAGCTTGCCACATTCGAGGAAGAGTACAAGGAGTATGAGGGTGTGGAGATAATAAAGAATATGTCAGAGCCAGACCTCAGAAAAGAGATTGGCATCTGCGAAGGCATACTCACCAAGATAGGCTCAGTCAACATGAAAGCTCTAGAGATATTCAGCCAGGTAGAGAGCGAGTATGATGACCTACAGAAGAAGAAAGAAAAACTCTTGCTGGAAAAAGAGGATGTCCTTGTCATGATGAATGAGATAGAATCCAAGAAAAAAGACATGTTCATGAAGACATTTGATGTTGTCAACAACAACTTCCAGACAATATTCTCAGCACTGTCCACAAAAGGAGAGGCATCACTGGTTATTGAGAATGAGGAGATGCCATTTGAAGGCGGACTCATGATAAAGGTAAAGCTTTCAGGCAACAAGTTCATGGATATAAGGAGCCTTTCAGGCGGAGAAAAGACAATGACTGCTCTTGCTTTCATATTCGCGATACAGGAGCATGATCCTGCTTCATTCTATGTGCTTGATGAGGTTGATGCTGCGCTTGACAAGAAGAACTCCGAGAAGCTGTCACAGCTTGTGAGCAAGTACTCAGAGAGGGCACAGTACATCCTGATAAGCCATAATGACGGCGTGATAAGCCAGGCCAGCACAATCTATGGAGTGAGCATGGATGAGCACG
>JAHJCS010000183.1 GCA_018812465.1 Nanobdellota archaeon
GCTTTTTTGGATATTGAGTCTTTCCGGTCATATCTCCATCCAGACACAACATCATATCCTTCATCCATCTTCTTGAGAAGCTTTGGGATATCTCTTGGATCATTCTGCAGGTCAGAATCCATGGCAATTATGATCTTTCCTTTTGCTGCTTTGAATCCTGCATCCATTGCAGCTGTCTGGCCGAAATTCTTCCTGAACTTTATGATTCTTACTTTATCATCCTTTTTCTTTAGTATCAGAAGGTGAGGGAATGTCTTGTCAATAGATCCATCATCAATGAATATTATCTCATAATCCCTTGTTATTTTGCTCACAGAATCTTTTATCTCTTTGTAAAGAAGGACTACATTATCCTCTTCATTATATGCTGGAATTACAATGCTTATATCCATTTTAGGCCCCTTTGATAAGATAATAAAGGGCATTTAAAAATGTTTTGGCATCAATCCTCTTGGATTGCGCCTTCTTTTCCGTCCCAGTCAACCTTCCATGTGTAGATCTCAAGGCCGGTCATGTCCCTCTGGTAATCAAAGAAGTCAAAATGCTCAAGGCCTACTCCATCAAAATAGTAAAGCCTGGTGAACATGCTTGATGCCAGCTGAGGTGACATCAGGATTCCTGTGATACTGTCAGACTTCACAATAAGGGCCATTGAATAGGGTATTGTGTTGTTCTCATACTTTTTCTCCTTGAATTCCTGTTTGCTGTTGATATAAGAGAACGAATAAGGGTGCATTGTTCCTGTGCCAGACTCAAGGTAAGCTTCCTCTTTGTCTATATCTATAAATATCGGGAAGTTCTGTCCCTGAAGGCTGAATTGGCATATTATTGTGCTGTTGGATTTCTTTGCGCATCCTGATGAAGAGACATAACCTGGCCATGGGCTTATCCAGTTATTGGCTTCCTGTTCATTCTGTATATTCTGGATTTCAGAATAGATGTTCTTTGCTTCTTCTTCTGAATAACCAAATTCTTTCTTCATCATGTCAACTGCATTGTCAAGAGGCAGCTTCCTTGCATCCCTCCATATCCTTGCCTTGTCAAAGTTCCATAATCCGAAATGAGCCCATACTCCTGCTTTTCCAACCATGTCTCCGCTTGTGATGAAATAATCTTCAGGAGGGTCACAGTGGGTGTTCTTTAGCACTTCTTCAACAACAGCATCATTAAGATCAGGAAGCCTTTTATTAAGGACTTCTCTTGCTCCATCCTTATCCAAAACAATCATCTCATATAATACATCAACAGGAAGGTGAGTTTTGTTTGTCTCTTTATTCAATATCTCAAATGCCCTGTTAGCTCCGCAATCAAGCATCCTGAGTATTCCAACTGCCTGCTTCTCATCAGATGTCTGTAGAGCTCTTCCTATCCAGTGTGCCTGAGGCTGATTCTGAGAAGCACCATCAAATGTGACTGCTCGGTCACCCATTGCTTTGAACCAGTGTCCAAAATCCCACCATGAGTTTATTATAGCATCTTCTTTAGACTCAAGTTTTATTTTTGTGAGCGCAGAATTCCACGCATCATTCATGCTTGGGATCTCGCCTAAAGCTGTTGCTTTTGCTGCATTGTAAGTAGGAATGAGCAGCATACACAGAAGAATGACCATTATGACCCTCACAAGGCTCTTGCTTATATTCATCTCATTGGATACCCAGTCACCTGCATACTTATACACAAAACTCAATGCAACACCAAATCCAATAGCGAATGCAGGAGCCATTATCAGCGTGAATCTTATTCCTTTTGTGCTTGCATAGAATGCTCCTGCAAACCATAATGCTATAATCGCAAAATACATAATTCTTTTGTCTTCTTTCCAGCTATTGAACAAGATGAGCAGTACACCAATAATACTTATGATAAAATATATCTTGCCTCCCATTGTGCTTATTATAGTGTCTATTGAAGCAGCATTCATCTCAGCTACTGTGGTGTAGACATTAGGCCAGAGTGTGGCTTTGGTAGCTTCCTTAAGATATATCACACTCAGAGGCTGGCTATAGACTGCTGAGAAGAAATTTTTCCAGCTGACTGCAATTGACACAAATATCCCTGACAGCACAAAGAATACAGCGAGCAGAGTAATAGAATCCCTCACCTTCTTGTCATCTTTTATGCTGTTAAGAAGCTTCTTCTTTTTCACGAAATATTCCATGACTATATAATATACAAGATAGATGCCTATTGCTCCGACTGCAAAATCAAAGATATACCACCAACCATACCATGCGAATGCAAACAGGCCAGTGAACACTGCTGCAAGACCTGAGTATGCTATCTTATACTTCAGATCTTCTTGTTCAAATGCTTCAATGATTAGCCAGGTTATTATCAAAGGAAAGAGTACTGGATAAGAGTCTGTATCTGAGAATCCTCCAACTGTTCTTGTAAGTATTGCAGGATGCATCGCTATTATGACTGCTGAGAAGAATCCAGCTGCAGTGCCTCCAATCCTTTTTCCGACAAAGAAAGCAGGAATCACTGCAAGTGACATGAGTATTATTGGGAGTATAAAGAAAATGCCCATAAGATTCATTCCAAACAGGGATCCAAAGATACTATACAGATAAGCTCCCAGGTAAGGGTGGAACTCTTGTGTCGCAGGCCTGCCATTAGGTGCAAGCATGTGCATATCATATGGCACTCCATCAATCTTTTTGTCACCTGCATAACCATGATCCGCTATATCTTTTCCATATCTGTACCATTGATAAGGGTCAATCGCAAGAAGATAGGTCTGTCCGGTCTCATCCTGAAAATGTGCTTTGAAATTCTGAGAAACTCCTTCTATCTGCTGTTCATACTCATTCTTATGGGTGTTTATGTACTTCTGGGTTTCGTCATTAACAATAGCATTGAGATTTTCTGCAGGAAGATTTGGATATTGTTGTCTTACTTGAGCACTGATCTGGGATTGATAGTAATTCTGCACTGAATTCTCTGCCCAGATATCTGTCTGCGGTAGATATAATGGCTGGACCCTTAAGAATATGCTCAAGAACAAAGGGATTAGTATCAATAGAAATATTCTGTATTTGTACATAATATTCCATATTCCTTTTATATCAAGAGAGAGTTCTTGATCTTTGTCCTGCACAACCTCTTCTGTTTCTTTATGAGTTGCTGCTGCACTGTGTGATGATTTCTTTTGTTTGCCTTTTGCCGGGCTTTTGAAGAAATTAAGAATCTTACTGAAGTCAATGGCAAGTTCATCACTTTTTTTGTTGGACATAAAACCCCCCTATCATTCTTATTATCATTCTTTGATCATAATCCAGGATAATAACCAATCTGAATGCCTTTAAATGTTAAATAAAGGAAAAACAAAGCCTATATAAATATTTTGGGAAGCAATTCTCTTATCTATCTCTATTTACTCTTCTTTTATTCATGTCCCTGTGGTTTTGTTCTATATAAAAATCAATATAACACTTCTTTTATATCCTTGAATTTGTTGTTATATTCTGATTAATCCTGTTTTAATAGGTTATTAGGCCTTATAACCCTATTTGATGAGTATGTGCACTAAAACCAAAAGATTTATATACCAGTTGCTACTTACTCATAGTAAAACTTAAAAGAGATGATTCTAGAAGCTTTAAGCATAGTATACTACATTAAATGGCGCTATAAAATGAAAAAAACAACCTTAGTTTCAATTGTGATGATGATCCTGCTTACTGTAAGCGTAGCAGCAGCAGTGTCTGTCACATACAATTTCTATGATATGCACAACAATCAGCCGCTGAACAACGTGGATGTCCTTGGATATCCATGCAATGATGCAGCATGCTCAAGTCTGAGATTAAACAGCCCTCTTCAAGGCAGCGGAAACTCAGGGACAAAGAGCACACTAACTCTTATATTTCCTACAAAACTAGTCACCCCTCAGGGTTATGCAGTGTATTATTTCAGACCAGGATATGCTCCGCAGGAATACCGGGCAGACTGGTGGGGAACACTCAACACTCATTATAGCATACCATTCAACAAGATAAGTGAATGTAAAGCCAATATCGGCAATGTCGATGTGCAGTTTGACAATTCTGACAGCAGATGGGAGCTTGAAGCTCATGTCTCAAGTGCTTTCACAGATATAAACTCAAGAGTCAATTATATTCCTTCAGGATTTGAGGATTATTATTCATCAGAGGTCTTCATAGAAGTCCAGGTATATGATGATGAAGACAATTTTGTAATAGGCAGAGAGACAACTAGGAATATACTCATGGATAATTCTGTGTCTCCTGTTTTTAATCTAGGAACTTTTGATCCTGGCAATTATACTGCCGTCATAACCACAATTGTGATAGATGATCAGTGCAGTTCATATTCTGACCAGTCAAAGACAGTCCATTTTGAGGTAGCAGCGCAGCCTGAAGATGATCTTGAAGTGACATTATCAGCAGATCCTGTCTTTGGAGAGGAGCCTCTAAATGTAGAGCTTACCTGCACAGCAGCAAATGGAGGTTCTCCTTACACATTCACATTCTTTGAGGATGGAGATGAGTTCTTCTCTGTCACACTTACCCAGCCTCAGGCTTCAATAACAAGGACTTTTTTTGAAGGTCTGTATAATCTGACCTGTGAAGTGCAGGATTATCATGCAGAGACTGCAGCAGACTCAGTCATGATAATAGTATCTGAATCCAGCGAAACACCTCTGTGTTCTGATGGAATTGATAATGATGGTGATGGTTTGGTAGATTATCCTGCTGATCCTGGATGCGAAGATGCAGATGATGATAATGAGACTGATCCAGTGACTCTTCCTGAGTGCTCTGATGGTCTGGATAATGATGGTGATGGTCTTGTTGACTATCCTGCTGACCTAGGATGCGAAAATTCAGGAGATGATGACGAGACTGATTCAGTAGTTATTCCAGAGTGTGATGATGGTCTTGATAATGATAATGATGGTCTTGTTGATCTTGATGATCCAGGATGCGAGAATGAGAATGATGACAATGAGACTGATCCAGCAGTTCCTCCAGAATGCTCTGATGGTCTGGATAATGATGGTGATGGTCTTGTTGACCTTGCTGATCCAGGATGTGTCAATGCAGGAGATGATGATGAGACAAATGTCATCTGCGTGAACCATTTTGAGATCTCTTCAGTAAGGATGGATGGAGTAAATGTGCAGGAAGGAAATACTTACAATGTTCCAGCAAGCGCTTTATCCAATGGTTACATACCTTTTGATTATTATTTCAGGAATACAGGCATCAGGGACATATTTGGCAGGAATTACACCACCACAATGGTTATTGGAGGGTTCATCGCAGCCCAGGACCTGTCAGTAATGCCTGATGTAAATGCATATTCAACTATTATAGAAGGACAGGATTTTGATATTTCTTCTGCTCTTGCTCAGGGAGTCTATAATCTGACTGTTGTGGCTTATGGCCATGATGAGGATGCTTGCATACAGGCAGATACATTCCAGTTCTATGCAAGAGTTAACGCCTCTGCACCAGTCTATGCATGTTCTGACAGCATTGACAATGATGGTGATGGGCTTGTGGATGCTTATGATCCTGGATGTTATGACTCAGGAGCATACAATCCTTTTGACAACAATGAGCATGACACACTTCCAGAGTGCTCTGATCACTTTGACAATGATGATGATAATCATATAGATCTTGCTGATCCTGGATGCGAGGACGCAAATGATGATGATGAGACTGATCCAGTGACTCTTCCTGAGTGCGCTGATGGTCTTGATAATGATGGTGACGGGCTTGTAGATTACCCTGCTGACCTAGGATGTGAAAATCCAGGAGATGATGATGAAACAGATTCAGTAGTTATTCCAGAGTGCGCTGATGGTCTTGATAATGATGGTGATGGTCTTGTTGA
>JAHJCS010000184.1 GCA_018812465.1 Nanobdellota archaeon
CTTTCTATGAACCTCTCTTCCTGGGCTTTTCTTAAGGATTCCTGCAGTGTATCAAACTCCAGCTTCATCCTCTCAAGCTTGCTTGCAGCCATTGATCTCCTTGCTTTCCTGAAGACAGGCCTGAAAAGAACAGCTATAATAACCAAAATAAGTATTATCTGCCACCAGTATCTTATGAAGAAGTTTTTTCCTATAGATAAGATTGCTGTGGATCTCTGATGCTCAAAGTATGCGCTCTCAAGAAGAGAATCTGCCTGATTAAGAAGGCTCTCTGCCTCATCATATCTCTCCTCTTTGAAGGCAGTCCTTGCGAGTATCAGCTGATTCATTCCGTCAGTTGTGTTGACTCCTTTTTCAGTGAACAGATTCTCTTTCTCTTCTACAACAGGGAGATAATCAAGTATCCTGAATGCCTGGTCTTTCCTGAATGATATCAGCCCGGTGAGGAAAAGCACTTTGGATAGGTTCTGGTATTCTATCTCATGGCCCGGTGTGGCAAATGAAAGCGTCTGAAGGCCCTCAAGATAGGATATCTTTTTCCTGTCCTCTTCCTTCTCAAGATCCTGCTTCAGATAAGAGAATTTCTCTCCGATATAAGAGCGTTTTCCAAGCAATAATATATCATTCAGGTAGTTTGTAGGAAGATCATAATCCTGCATGCTCTTTATTTCTGCTTCTGCTGTTATCAGAGATTCAAGAGCCATAAACCTTGAGACATTCTCAGGTGCAGAGAAAGAGAAATTGCCTGTCCTTGAGGTAAGCTCCATGCTGAATTCATTCTGAGGACTAACTGAGATTGATAGAATTGAGACTATGGAAATAATCAGAGTTATCATCCAGACTAAACTTATCCTCTTTTTGTTTTTCATTTATTCATTCCTCTTTTATCCTTTTTCTGGATCATATTGATCATATTAAATATCTACTTTTCATCAGTTTAGCTGAGTGTCCTTGAATATTATCCTGTTCATCTCCTGCTTTCTTGGATCTTTTGAGAATAGGCCAAGCAGCCTTGATTTAAACCTTGGATCTTCATATTCTTCTCCAATCATCGCAGCTGCCAGCTTGCTGTACTCTACTGTAGATTCTGTCAATGAATGCAGAGTTGATGGTGTGTTCATAGAAAGTGATTCAAGGAAATGAAGCTCATGAGGTATCACAGCAAGGACCTTGCATCCAGCTGCATCCTCAATCTCTTCAAGAGTCAGCTCAAAGCTCTTCTTATGCACTTTATTGATTATTATTCCGTCTATCTCTGTCTTCTTCTGTTTTGCAAGCACAACTGCCCTGAGAGTTGTGCTGAGGGTAACATGGTCGGGAGTTGTGACAACAAAAAGCTTGTCGCTTGCTATCATTGTTGTGAGTATCTCCTCATTCAATGTCGGGCTTGAGTCAAGAATTATGATATCATATAATTTCTTCAGGGATTCTATCCTGTTCTTCAGCTTGTAAGGATTTATCTTTTTGTAGATCAAGGCTCCAGGCATTATGTGGAAACCGAATTCTGTCTCGTATATGGCCTGCTGTGGCTTTGCTTTATTATGCATCACATGATGCACAGTGTACTCAGGATTCACACACCCAAGATGGAGACCCAGATTAGGAGCAGAGAAATTAGCATCAATGAGAAGCACTTTCTTATTGAATTCCTGGGCAAGAACAGCGCCGAGAGCCACAACAGTGGTAGTCTTGCCTACTCCTCCTTTTATGGAGATTATGCCAAATACCTGGTTAGCTGTCTGGCTCACTTCTTCACCTCTTTATAAGCATCTTTAAGCTCTTCTACAACTGATTTCTTGACAGGCATCAGGACCTTAAGAGAGCCCTTCTTAGCCTCTCCAAATGGCTCTAGAACTGTTTCAGCCCTCTTTCTTTTAAATAATTTGTGCTTGAATAAACCTCCGGTTCTTGGAGGTCTCTTATTCCTCCTGAAAAGATTCTTTATCTCAGAGTAGATAATACTGATTGCCCGAGTTATCCTGTATTTGTTTGTGTGCTTCTCTCTCTCCAGCTTCTGCTCCAGGGCAATCCTCTCTTTCTCAAGCTCAAGCAGCCTTCTTCTGTCAGACTTGTAGATATCAAAGAACTTGCCTCTTGTGAGCATGCCTTTCTCAAGATACTCCTTCTGTGTCTTCTTGATGAGCTCGATTACTGATTTCCTCTCTCTTTTGAGAGCCTCTATCTCCTGCTCAGTTTTCATGAGGCCTACTCTCTTGCTTCTGAGCTTCTCCCTGGTCCTCCTTATAACCTCAAGCCTTTTGTCATATTTCTCAATGAGCTTATGATATTGGGGAGCTGACAGTATCTTCTTC
>JAHJCS010000185.1 GCA_018812465.1 Nanobdellota archaeon
AGACTTTATAGAATGCAGGCGTAGCTTGTTGGCCATTGCCCTGAGCTGTTTTGTTTCAACCATCTTTTATGATGGCTAATCTCCTGAGATATATAAAAGTTTTGTGTGGAGACATTTATTGGAGCATACATATCTTCTTAATCTAAATGACTTAGGGAGCAGGTATCAGTGGGCAGGGACTGGATAATGGATTGAAGCAAGCTTGATAATCTTTGGCGAGATTTAGGGCATAGCACCCCAAATAATAAAGTTTATATACCACTTATTCATAATTTGATTAAACGAGGTGTCTACTATGAAAAAGATGATTTTAGTTGTATTAAGTTTGTTGTTTGTTTCTATATTTCTGGTTGGCTGTGCCCAAGAAGAGGTTTCTGACGCAGAACTGGATACTCAGCTGGAACAGCTCTCTGATGCAGAACTGGACCAGGCGATCAATACTGTAGAAGCTGGTGATACAGGAGACCTGGCTGGACAGGCATTTATGGTATCCAGAAGAATACCTACAGCTCCTAGAACCCAATTCTTAGCATCTGCTTACAGGGTTAAAGTCAATAGACTGCAGTCTAATGCAATCAGTGTCCAGATCAGATGCGGCGATAATGCATGCAAGATGGGTGTTGAAGATATTGAAGGGAAATCTTTCTGCCCTAAGGATTGCGGAGGTCTTACTTGCGGTGATAATGCATGCAAGATGGGTATAGAAGACAATCCAAACTCAGCTTATTTTTGCGCCAAGGACTGCTTCCCTTGCGGTGATGCAAAGTGCAAGATGGGTGTTGAGGATGTTCAGGGAGACAACTTCTGCGCAAAAGATTGCATCAAATGTGGTGATGCAAAGTGCAAGATGGGTATAGAAGATGATTCTAACTCTGAATATTTCTGCGGAAAGGACTGTGGTGTGGTTGTGTGCGGAGACAATGCTTGTAAGATAGGCGTAGAAGACAATCTTAACTCAGAATCTTTCTGTGCTAAAGACTGCTTCCCTTGTGGTGATAATGCATGTAAGATGGGTGTAGAGGATATTGAAGGAGATAACTTCTGCGCTCAGGACTGTGGAGGCTTGGTCTGCGGAGACAATGCATGTAAGGTAGGTATTGAGAACAACCCTGAGTCTTACTATTATTGCGCTGAGGACTGTGGAGATGTAATAACCAATGGTGTAGTTACTAATGGAGTAGTCTCCAATGGTGTGGGAACTACTGTTGTAGATGCCAGTGGTGTAGTCACTAATGGTGTAGTAACAAACCCAGTTGGCTCAAATACTCAGTAAACATAACCTGTCTATCTTAGGATAGACTATTTCTTTTATTCTTTTTCTTTTATTATTCTTTTATGATCTATTTCAGATGGGTATCTAAATCTTATTTTTATATCCTATAATTATACCAAATCAGAATTAGTTTATTCTACTTCAGAAATATATTCCTCTGGTTCCTTTTGCTGAACATGAACCTGTCATCAGTATGTTTCCTAGATTCCTTGACAAACTCTGTGATCTCTGCAATCTTTGCAGACATCTCATCAGCATAATAAAGAGCGACAGCCTCAGGTATCATCGGCTCTTTAGGGCTTCCATACTCAAGCCTTCCATGATGGCTTGCAACTATATGCAGCAGCTTGTTCTTGAGGTCAGGATCAAATCCCTGGATCCTGCTGATTCTTTTCTCGACAAATATCAGGCCCATTGGCAGGTGGCCTATGAGCTGGCCTTTCTCTGTTCCCTTAATTCTGGTTGTGACCTCAAGCTCTTCCATCTTGCCTATATCATGCAGCAATGCTCCTGCTATCAAAAGGTCCTTGTTAAGATCAGGGAACTGCTTGTGACTGAGAATGCAGTAATTTACCACCTCTACTGTGTGCTGCAATAATCCTCCTGTCCAGTTATGGTGGACCTCAATTGCTCCTGGATGCTTCTTGAATCTTTCCTCAAAATCAGTGTCAGTGAATATCTCTGTGAGAAGCTGTTTTAGATTAGGATTCTTAACAAATGTTATGGTCTCTTTCAGTCCATCATACATCTTGTTGACATCTCCTTTTGGAGGCTTTATGAACATTGATGGCTCATACTGGCCAGGTTCAAGTATATCAAATCCCATTGGCTCATTTGTAGCTATCTGCAGCTTATTATTATAATTGGATATCTTGCCTTGCACATGAACGACAGAGTCCTGTTTTATCCTCTCATAGAGCGCATTGACAAGCCTTTCATCCTCAGGTCCCCAGAACTTGTATTCAATTGTGGCTCCTGTCTGGTCTGAGACCAGCAGAGTAAAAGAATATCCTTTGGAATACTTCTGAATGCCTCTTTTTATCTTGACAACAAAGATGTCATCTATTATCTGGCCTTCCCTGAGCTCTGATATGAGATATTTCCTTGAATACATTGTAGATAATGAGTTATTAGAAGTGGGTTATAAACCTTTTGGTTTGAGAAAAATATGATAAGAAAGTTTAAGCATTAATTTGCAATCTCTTCTCTTAACAGCTCTATTGCCTTGACTGGATCATGAGCTATGAATATTCCTGTTCCGACAACGAACTTGTTGGCTCCTGCCTGCTTGACAGCATGGATTGTCTTTATATTGATGCCTCCATCAACCATGATATCCAGGTCTGGAGCAATATCCCTCAGCTCTTTTATCCTAAGGATCATCTCAGATATTATCTCCTGGCCTCCTCTGCCAGGCTCAACAGCCATGACAAGCACAATGTCAACATCTTTAATGAATGGTTTTATCCTCTCAAGAGGTGTTCCTGGCTTTAGCGAGATGCCTGCTCTGCAGTCCTCATCTTTTATCAGCCTGATGACTGATGCAGGATCTTTTGTTGCCTCTATATGGAATATTATTGTGTCAGCTCCTGCTAATGCATAATCAGGCACAAGATGCTGCGGGTCAACTGTCATGAGATGCACAATCATTCTTAGATCTGTATTGATCTTTACCACTTCATCCACTGGAAATGACTTGCCTTCTACAAATATCCCATCCATCACATCAATGTGGATGCTGTCAACCTGATGCTTTAGCAGGTCAGTATATTTCTGCACATCTTTTTCTACAGAAAGCATTGAAGGGATTATCTCATACTTCATAATTTCACCATATCAAGTTTCTTTATCCTTCTCTGATGTCTTTTTATTCCTGAGAATTCTGACTTCAGCCATACACTGATGATCCTGATCTCATCTTTGTATTTTGCATTTCTGCCCCTTAGGCACAGCACATTCGCGTCATTGTCATGCCTTGACATCCTGGCAGAGTAATCATCATAAGCAGCTACTGCCCTTATTCCTTTTATCCTGTTTGCTGCAATGCACATCCCTGTTCCACTGCCGCATATCAGTATTCCTTTGCTGTCTTTCTTCTTCTTTACAATATCAGCGACTTTCTTTGCAATGTCAGGATAATCAACAGGATTCTTGTCATAAGTTCCTACATCAACAATGTTAATCCTCATGCTTATAAGGAATTCTTTGACTTTCTCTTTTAGGTTCAGGCCAGCATGATCCGAGCCTATTACTATGAATCCTTTGACAGCATTCTTTCCTGTTTTTTTTGGTGAGTTTCTTATCGTCAGCATATTATATTCCTCTGGTCACATCTGATGTTATTCTTATCATCATTTTATGTACTTTGCTTTGCTGCCCAGCTCTTCTTCTATTCTCAGCAATTGGTTGTATTTCTCAACCCTCTCTCCTCTGCATGGAGCTCCTGCTTTTATCTGTCCGCAGCCAAGGCCTACAACAAGGTCTGAGATGAACGAGCTTTTTGTCTCTCCTGATCTATGGCTTACCATCACATGCCATCCATTGTCCAGGGCAAGCTTTGCTGCTTCCATTGCCTCTGTGAGTGTTCCTATCTGGTTTACCTTGAGGAGAAGGGCATTGCATAGCTTCCGGTCAAGAGCCATGCTTATCCTCCTTGGGTTTGTCACAAGAAGGTCATCTCCTACTATCTGTATCTTAGCTTTCTTCATGAATTCTGACCATGCTGAGAAATCATCCTGCGCAAAAGGATCCTCAAGAGAGATTATGGGATAATCCTTTATCATAGAGTCATAGATCTCCATCATGTTGTGGGCTTCCCTCTCTTTTCCTCCAAATTTGTACTTGCCTTTGCTATAGAATTCTGATGCAGCAGCATCAATAGCGAACTTGACCTCTTTCTCGAATCCCAATGATTCAACAGTCTCTATAAGGAGGTGCAGTGCTTCCAGCTCGCTCTTGAGATTAGGGGCAAAACCTCCTTCATCACCCACATTTGTAGAATCTTTTCCATAATGCTTCTGTATCACTTTCTTGAGAAGATGATATGTCTCTGCACCCATCCTTAGGCTCTCATCAAAAGTCTTTGCCTTTGGAGCTATCATGAATTCCTGGAATGCAAGTGCATTGTCAGCATGCCTTCCACCATTTATTATATTCATGAATGGAATAGGCATGACATTCTTGCCGCCCAATAGCTTGTAAAGCGGAATATTCTGGGCAACAGAAGAGCATCTTGCGCATGCAAGGCTTGCTCCAAGAATAGCATTTGCTCCAAGCTTTGCTTTGTTGTGCGTGCTGTCAAGCTCAATCATGGCATTGTCAATGTCTTTCTGATTCCTGACATCCATTCCTTTGAGCTTCTTTGATATTATATTGTTCACATTATTGACAGCATGCTGGACTCCCTTGCCCATGAACCTCTTTGTGCCATCCCTGAGCTCTACTGCCTCATGGATGCCTGTAGAGGCTCCGCTAGGAACCTGCTCTCTTGCAAAGAACTTCTTGGTGTATACATCAACCTCAATAGTAGGGTTTCCCCTTGAATCCAGAATCTCTCTTGCTTTGACTTTGGTTATCTTGTGCATGATATACCTCTTTTTGACTGTTTTATATATACAATATGCTTCTCATTTATAATTTTTTCTTTGGAAAAGTCTTTTAACCCCCTAAGGTGAGACTTTTAGTGTTTTGTTTAAATTTGTAGAATATATTTATATATTAAACTCAATAAACTACTGGTATGGGAAGCCCTGCTTCAGCAAGTTTTATTGAGAAGATACCTCTTCTGGGTGCTATCCCCCGTAAATCCAGGGCTAAGCGTGAGCATGATCAGTTCTCACAGAAGATGGATGAAACTGAATCAACAATAAGTGATGTTTCTTCAATAACTGAAGAGAAGCTGATGAAAGAGTATGAGCTTCTAAGACAGCTCGAGAAGGAGTATGAGAATTCTGTAAGCAAAGCCACAAAGGAGTATTTCGGAAGGCCTCTTACCTGGAAGATTAATAACCTTAAGAGTCAATTCTCAGATAAGGTCAAGAACCATGCAAAATATTTAGTGGATGGGCTAA
>JAHJCS010000186.1 GCA_018812465.1 Nanobdellota archaeon
GCCAAAGGAATTATGATCTCTTCGAAAACATCCTGAGACCTCGGTTCAAATCCGAGCGGGGCTATCTTTCTTATAAAAATCTCATAAAAAAATCATTAGTTATTATAGGACTCCGGTTGCGTCAGCAACTAGGAGTCGCATGTGTTTTCCCGAGGCTTTATTAAAAGGCTCGTTCCCAAATCCGAGCGGGGCTATTGTTCTATTTCTCTTGTAGAACACTATAATCAGAGCAGAGGTTATGAGTATCATATAAAATAAAACAAAGAATAAACTAATCACTCAACTTCCAGAACCAAATCAACCTGTCTTGTGAATTCTGCACAATCAATATTTACAAGATACATCTTTGCTCCTAGCTCAGTCCTTTTACCTGCTTCCACATGAATATCCCAATGGCCAACCATTCCAACTTCAATAGGTCTGTTTGTCTGAGCATACAAAAATTCTATCTCAGGTTCATCTTTTGAAGATTTTATTTCAAAATTACATTCAACATCAGATGATGCATGATTATATATTTCTAGAGAGATTACTTTGCTGCCACCTCTTTTAAGATCCACCCTTGATGGAGATATCATCACAGGATTGTCTGCAGAAGGTGACCATAATGCATTGCCAGGAGGCAAGATCTTAGGTATCTCTTCTTCAATCATACCCCCCCATTTAAGTATCAAGCCAATAGCAACACCAAGAAATATAATTGCGATAATGACAGTTATAATCATGTTCATAGACAATTGAAAACCTTTTTTGTTGCATGAAACCATAGTATGCCTCTTTTTATGATATATTTAACTATACTACTATTTAAATTTTACTTTATTTAGTATATCCAATAGGGTTTATCCCTGATTCTCACAGAACTTCCTAAAGCTCCGATCATATGTCTTCTCTGCCTCTTTTGAGAAACAGCATGCAGGCAGCTCATCATTCTTGAGATGATAGGCAAGGCACTCACAGCACAGGCCTTTTCTTGAACAGCCTGAATAAGTGCATGAGCATCTCTTCTTGTTCTTTTCTTTCATGCATTCCATTTTGGATTGATAGAATACCTCTTCAGATCATTATGCTGACTGATGGCCTGTCAGCAGGACCAGTCACTTCAACAGCAGTTCCCACAAGACCATAATCCTCAAAGTTTCCAAGGACACTGCCAGCTATTCTTGTATAAACAGGCCGGTCTCCTCCCACAAAGATAGCTATATTGTCAGGAGAGGTCTTGAATATCTTGATCCATGCTGCGCCTGTGTCAAAGATATTGCAGTCGCCTTTCTCTGCGATCTCTTTTGCAAGAAGCTTTGCTGCTATTGGATTGTCGCATGGGCTTCCAATGACTATATAATCCTCTGTTGTGTAATCAGAGACCTCATCAGCAAGCTTGGCATTGCCTGTCTCTAGGTTAAGGTCACGAAGGTCTGCCTGAATCTCTGAGATTGTCACAACATCCATTGCAGGAGCCTTGTTGCCAACTATGAAAAAGAATCCTCTGTCAAGGACCTCATCCAGGTCTGCAAGAGAATACTCAAGATCATACTCTGTGTCTGCTGTCTCATCATCTGTGCTGATGTCATCATCAACTGAATCATCATCTTCAATGAGCGCTGAGCCTGAATCCTGGACATCAGCTTCTGAATCATCAGCCTGGCCTGAACCAGTACCCTGGATGACATCTGCGCTGCCTGCATAAGAAGAATCCTGCTGTGCATTCTGAGGTTCCTGCTTGCACCCTAAGAAAAATATTGATACAATTATCACAAAAATTAACAGAATCATTCTTGACATGTCTTTCATCTGTATCACCTCAAACATAGCTGATCATGGAGTCAGAGAAGATAGTCACAAACCAGGCCTAAGCCTGGCTGTGAACACCTCTTTTCTGAGAAAAGTGAAGAGAGCGGATTATATAAATTTTGTTGAGGTGCAGGACAACAAAGAACAAACTTTAAATAGCTTAGTCACCAAACAAGTACTAGGGGATGGGTCTTTGTGAATATAAAGAAAGACGGAGATAAGTATCAAGTTGAGAGCTCCAGGAAAGGAAAGTTCTATGAGGTTGAGATTGAGAAGCCTTTCTGCAGCTGCCCGCAGTTCCTCTACCGCGAGCTTAAGATGCATGGTGAATGCAAACATATAAAAGCTGTGAGGGAATTCCTTTCAAAGAAGCAGAAACCTTCGAAAAAAGAGGAGAAGAAGGAAAAGGATCTGCTTGATGAGCTGAGGAAAGGACCTGCTGATGCAATGGAGCTCGTCAATAAATATGGCGACAGGATGATTGACAGCCTCAAGAAAAGGGGCGATATCATAGAAGAAAAAGGTGAGGTGAAAATCTTAGAATGAGATGAAAATGGAAAACAAACTATATCTTACGGGTGCTTTATGCATGATAATTATCTTGATTGCTTCATGTTCGCAATCAAGCTTTGATGAGGTTCCACAGAACAGCCAGGACACAGTTCCTGCGCAGAGAGGATCTGAGGACGATGCTCCTTCTGCAGCAACAGACAGCAGACCTGCCAGCACAACCAGCAGTTCAGGCACAGAGATTGAATGCAATCAGGATTCAGACTGCGGCAAAGAGATAATCGGAGAGCCTTACTGCTTCCAGGGAAGCATAATGACTCCAAGAAAACTTCCAAAATGCACTTATCCTGGAACAGTCAACTCATACTGCAGCATTGAGAGCAAGGACAAGATAGAGTTCTGCTCAAGCGGAGAATTCTGCAGAGAGGGAACCTGCCTTGTGCTCAGAGAGCAGCCATGCGAGGACACTGATGATGGAAAAGATTATGAGAC
>JAHJCS010000187.1 GCA_018812465.1 Nanobdellota archaeon
ATATATATTCCGTCCTGGAATATTCTCTTGTCTCTTCCTTTTATCTTTGTGAGTGTTTCTATATTTGCTGCTGTCTGGCCAGCAATCTCTTTGTTTGTGCTTTCCACGATAACATGTTCTCCTTCAATCTTGATCTTTGCTCCTTCCTTGATTGTCATCTTTCTTGGGGTCTTCTCTCCAAGGAAGTTTGAGACACTGAATTCTTTTCCGCTCATAGCCACATTCATTGGGAAATGGCCTGAACATATCTTCAGTCTGTATACATGGCCTTCTTTTACTCCTTTTATCATATTCTTTATGTGGGCTCTGAAAGTTCCCATCACAGTCTTCTCTTTTTTACACGCATTCTTTGCCTTAATTATTATGACTTTGTCTTTTTCCTCTATCTTGATTTTAGGGCTGGCAAGTCTCCTTTCCACTTCTCCATTTGGACCTTTGACATTTATCCTATGCCCCTCTACCTGAGCTGATACACCTTCAGGGAGCTTCACTTCCAATGTCATTTCTTTGATTTTCATTTTAGTAACAGTATGCTATGAGCTTTCCTCCCAGTCTTTTCTCTTTTGCCTTTTCATGGATCATTATTCCTTTTGATGTTGATACAATCAGGAATCCAAAGTCTTTTGCTATCAGATACCTTTTCTCAAACTTTTCATAATCTTCAATTTTGATAGGATATCTTGGTTTTACTGCTCCACATTTGTTTATTTTTCCTATCAGGTTGATGACAATGGAACCACCTTTTCCATCATCTATCACTGTGAAACCGCCGATGTATCTTCTTTCATTCATTATCTCAAGCACTTTCTTGATGACTTTTGAGGATTTTACTACACATTCCTTCTTAGCCACTTTCTCTGCGTTCTGTATCTTGGACAAAGCGCTTGATAATAGATCATTTTGTGACATTTTCTTCCTCTCCTTAATTGTATTTTTTGAATCCGAGCCCCTCAGCTATCTCTCTGAAACACTGCCTGCAGAGATTAAGGCCATATTTGTCTATGTGGGCTCTTATCCTTCCGCATCTTCTGCATCTTTTCTTGCTCAAGCCGCAGCTTCTGTTTTTTGGAGCATTATGCTTGATGTATTTCTTCAGCTTCTCTGGCTTAGCCTTCAGCTGTTTGAACACTTTTTTATAATTGCTGTAGCTCATTCTTCTTCACCAATCTTAATTTTAAATTCTGATTTCATAAATTCCATGGCCTCTTCTTTTGTTATCCTATGTCTCATTGGGATTTTTCTTCTTTTTATTTTTCTTCTTTTTATCCTGAAACCTGGGCGCTGCAGTGTTATGCATGCCTGAAGCCCCATTATTCCAATCTCAGGATCATATTTTGCATCTTTTATATCAATATACTCAGGTATTCCGAATGATATGCTTCCGTTCTCATCAAAATGGCTTAATCTAAGCTCGTTTGTCTTTGCATCCAGCAGTCTTGGTATCATGTTCAGAGCTTCTTTTCCTCTTATTGTGACCTTGCATCCTATTGGTAATCCCGGCCTTAGCCCCCAGGTAGGTATCCTTTTTACAGTGAATGTTTTAACTGGATCTATGCCTGTAAGGTTCTTTATCAGCTTGACTCCTTTGTTAAGCAGAGTCTGGTCTTTTCCAGCTCCGATGTTTAAGGTCAGCTTCTCTATCCTGACCTCTCTCATCTTTGCTTTCTCCTTCTTGATATCTTTTGTCTTTTCCATCTTCAGATAATTGTTATTGCTGGTTTATCCTTGCCCAACACAAATATGTTTTTTTTGCTTGTCTCTATAGTTTTCCCTTTTTCTGATTTTATGATTACTACCTCTTTTTCAATAGACTCTATCTTTCCTGAGGTGCCTACATATCTGCCTCCCGTGAGGTATGCATAGGATCCCTTTTCAAGTTTGAAATGCTCTTTTATCTCTTGTTTTGGCAGTGATATCACTAGGGTGTCTCCAACCTTGTAGGCTGAGTCCTCTCCTTTTTTGAGTGTTATATTCTTTGAATCAAAGAGATTGACCTGAGTCTCGCCCTTTTTTCTCTTTGTCTTGCAGATTATCCTGCATGGTTTGATCAATGATTCTTCCTTCTTTATCGGTTTTGCAACAATCTCATTCTTGTTGTTTATTAGTATCCTGTAATATTCATTTATCTCTGGAAGTGAGACAACATCCATCA
>JAHJCS010000188.1 GCA_018812465.1 Nanobdellota archaeon
GGATAATAAGAAAGATAAAAGATAGAGTAAAACTAAGAATGATTAAAAAATCAAATAAAAAAGAAAAAGTTCAAAAAAATAAAAATTTAGTAATATGTCTGGCTTGCGCTCTCGTCAAGCTCATCCTCTTCATCATCTTCGCTTCCTTTCATCTTGTTGAAAGCTATGATGAGTCCAAGTATGACCAAAAGCACGATAAGCACAACAAGTCCGACAAGCAGTCCCTTCTTGACGCTATCCCAGCTGCCATCAGCAGTTCCTGCTTCTCCTTCAACCACATTCACATTTAGAGGGAACTCTTTGAGCATTTCATTGTTGCTGCTCACTTTCACTCCAAAGGTATGTGATCCGAATGTTGCATCCTCATTTGCTGAAACATAGACATATAATGTCTCTGTAGCGCCTGATTCCACAACAACTAGTGTGCTTGGGCTTACCTTGACTGTACCAAAAGATTCTACTCCTGTAACAGTCAGTGTAATGCTCTTTGCGCTTGAGCCTAGGTTGGTCACTGAGACTGGATAGATAACTCCACCCTGTCCTCTTGCTGTGTCCTGTGACTGAGGGCCAGCTGTTATCTGCATGCCGCTTGTTGATGGTGTGGTACCGCCGTTATTGTCAGTGCCGCCATTTGTATTTGTTGATCCATCAGCTGTGACATACATAGTGTAACTCTTCTCAGTCTCTTTGTAGCCGTCATCATACTCTACTGTCACGATAACATCATAGTCTCCTGATTTAGCTGTTGAAGGTATCCTTAGATACATCTCTTCTGAGGAGACAGAGTCATCTGATTCGAGCTCGTCTACATAATCAACTGCATAAAGATCCAGATCAGGTATTGCTATCTTTATCTTGACGCTGTCCTGATCTTCTGAACCGACATTCTTTATCCTGACGACTGTGAGCAATGCTCTTCCAGCCATTACTTCATTGCTAGGATTGAAGTTTGTGTCAGTAATCAATACTGAGTTCTTTGTTGTATCAATGTACAATGGATAGTTGTATGTCTTGACTGCTCCAGTTCTTCCTGCAACAGTGACCCTGAGGTCATAAGAATCCCTGTCCATTGATGAAGGAATCTCAAGATTGAGCTCCTTTATGTAAAGCCTTCCTTCCTGGACATCAAATGTCTCAGAATCATCTGAAAGCCTGTTGTGATCGTCTCCATATATCCTTGCTTCAACAGTGACGTCTCCCATGTCCTCATTGGCCATGATCTCTACCTTTACAGGTATTTCCTGGTCTCTTTCGAGATTCAGTCTTATTTCGTCACCATTCTCCACAATGTCGCCATCAATCTTTACCCAGATGACGTCCAATTCAGGCAGATCTCCCTGGTTGAGGATATCCTCCTGATCATTCCTTGTAAAGTTACCCTCGGTCCTGTCCTCAAACTCAACAGCGAATGCCATGCTTGAAAGCAATAGCAAAGCCATGACTGAAAACAAAACATAAGCCAACTTCAATTTCTTGCCAAACATTTTATTTACCTCCAATCAGCTAATATCTATATTAAATGAATTTTATATATGAAACACACGCCCCAAGATGCTCTTTTTCTTTAAGGGTAAATAACCACTGATATTTAAATGTTTCGTTCGGTTAGCATATCAGAGTAGTTAATCACATTGATTATTGTATGGTGACTAATTATCTGATATATTATCCTGTGTCTCAACCATCTCTTTTTTGTGAACAAATAAAATAAAAAATATGATTACTGGTCTCCAGTTCCTGGACCGCCATCCTGACCGCCACCACTAGGGTTAGGTTGTGGAGTAGGTGGTCTATCATGATGATTATCCTCTGGAGGTCTGGTTAGTTCATATACTCCCCAACCCAATAGTCCAAGACCTATACCGACACCCAATATCTTAAGAGCGTCACAATCATTAGGATTCTGATCGCACCAGCTTTCGTTTGTGGTTGTCCTTTCTCTTGTGACAACCTCTCTCTCCCTGTCTGCTTCAAGAGTTGGGAAATTCATGATGCCTGCGTAACCATCCTCAATCCTGACTGTGTCTCCGTTCTTCCAGTATACATGCCCCCAGTTGCTTGAGTGCTGGTCATCTGGATTCCTCTGTGCAACATAACCTCTGAATCTTGAAGAGCCTACATCCCTTGATGCATAAAGAACATCCTCAATCACACTTGGATTACTTCCATTCCTTACTATTATGAATCCTTCATATTCTCCCCTCTCTGCACTTTTTATTAGAGAGTTGCTGTTAAGGTCTCCTTCTCTTGAGATGGTTATTGATCTTACACTGTCTGATATTCTTCCTTCAACACCATGATCCCTCATATACTGTATCATGATATCTGCAACAGCCTTATCCTCTGTAACCTTATCTCCTA
>JAHJCS010000189.1 GCA_018812465.1 Nanobdellota archaeon
GCCCACCATGCAGGAACATTGAGGTTATGAATATCCAGGGCCGGATGAAAGCATCCTGTGAAGCAAAAAGGAAAGCCTGGGTGAATCCGCTGCCAAGCACTGTCTGAAGAATGAATACAAACACATTTATGATTATCAAAGGTATTGTTGCATTGGAAAACTTGTGTCTCATGAAGACATCAGAAGAAAGCAGATTTTTAAATCTTTGTATTGAAAGCTATTGATAATTATTAATAGATAATGAGAGGTCATTAAGATTATTGGAGGGTCATTGGCAGGTATTTGAAACATGCTGTTCAACCTATCAGTTATGTAACAACAAACTTTAAATAAAACCTGCATCCTACATCAATAATGCACACAAAACTGATTGTGGTCACAGGAGGTGTTCTTTCTGGGGTTGGAAAAGGCACAGTTACTGCTTCTATAGCTCGTTTAATCAAGAACCAGGGATTCAAGGTCACTGCCATCAAGATAGACCCTTATATCAACATTGATGCAGGCACAATGAGGCCAACAGAGCATGGAGAGGTGTTTGTGACAGATGATGGTGGAGAGACAGACCAGGACCTTGGGACTTATGAGAGATTCCTGAGCGAGGATCTCCTAAAAGACCAGAACATCACAACAGGCCAGGTCTATGAGACAGTCATACATAAGGAGAGGAATCTTGAGTATGATGGCAAATGCGTTGAGGTCATACCCCATATACCTCAGGAGATAAAGAGAAGGATAAACAGCACTTGCGAGGCCCATAAAGCAGATTTCTGTATGATTGAGGTTGGAGGAACAATAGGAGATTACCAGAATGTGCTGTTCCTTGAGGCTCTCAGGCAGATGAGGCTTGAAGGAGATGCGGTGGTATTTGTGCATGTTGGTTATCTTCCTATACCAAACAATCTTGGCGAGATGAAGACAAAGCCTATGCAAAGGTCTGTCAGGGACTTAAACTCAATAGGAATACAGCCTGACTTCATTGTATCAAGATCCAGCAGGCCGCTTGATGATGTGAGGAAACAGAAGATCTCCCTTTTCTGCAATGTGAAACCAGAAGAGGTCATATCAGCTCCTGATGTGAAATATATCTATGAAGTGCCTCTGCTTTTCGAGGAACAGACAATATGCAGCAAGATACTTGCAAAGTTCGGGATGAAATACAAGCAGGGCACAATGTCAGAATGGAAGAAGATGGTTGACAGGATAAAGTCAGCAGAAAAAGAGGTCAAAATAGGCATAATCGGAAAATATTTTGACATAGGAGACTTCACTCTTGAGGATTCTTATATCTCAGTCATAGAATCAATAAAGCATGCATGCTGGCATAACAACGCAAAGCCAAACATAGTCTGGGTTGACTCAAAACAGTTTGAGAAGGACGAAAAGAGCCTCTCAAAGCTTGATGAGTTTGACGGAATAATAGTCCCTGGCGGTTTTGGTTCAAGCGGGGTCGAAGGAAAGATGAAAGCAATAGGCTATGCAAGGCAGAAGAAGATACCTTTCCTTGGATTGTGCTATGGGATGCAGCTTGCTGTGATTGAGTTTGCCAGGAGCGTATGCAGAATGGAAGGCGCTAATTCAACAGAGATCAACAAGAGCACAAAGTATCCTGTCATTGATATACTTCCAGAGCAGAAGAAGATAATAGAGGAATCCCATTATGGCGGAACAATGAGGCTTGGAGGATACAAAGCAGTCCTGAAGAAGAACACAATAGTGCATAAGCTCTATGGCAAGGATGAGGTATCTGAAAGGCATAGGCATAGATATGAAGTAAATCCTGATTATATCCAGAAAATTGAGGAGAAAGGGCTTGTCTTCTCAGGAAGAAGCCCTAATGGAGTGCTCATGGAGTTCATAGAGCTTCCAGACCACCCTTATTTTGTTGCAACACAGGCCCATCCAGAGTTCAAGTCAAGGCCTGACATGCCAGCGCCTCTCTTCAATGGGCTCATAAAAGCATGCCTGAAGAAGTGATGAGGATATTTCTGTTAAGTTAAGAGAATACTTTTTGCAATCTATTTAATTGTTATTGTGCTAATTTTTCCTCGCCTTTCCTTTTATAGCACAAACTCAGGACATAGGAAAGGTGAAGTTTGCCTGTCCTCTCTGACCTATGATTACTGGACAGGAAGCCTCACTCGGCCCGGTAGTATTGCTGCGATGACAGGCCGAGCTAGGAGTAATGTGTTTTAGCTGATTTCATTCAGGCACAAATCACCTAAACTCAAGACAATACATATTTTTGTGTCTTGTTTCTCCAAAAAATATTTAAAACCAGATATATATTAGGCTCTTAAAGATAGATGATATTGTCAATATATCATAGATTGCATCAGGATAGTGCACAAAAAAGAGGTTGAGATGGCTGAGAACCAGGCTTTGATAGATTATATTCAGAACCAGATAAGAAAAGGGTATTCTTTAGAGTATATCAAGAACTTTCTAGTCAGCCAAGGATATAACCCCTCTGAAGTGAGCACTGCATCAGAGATGATACATCAGCAGAGGCTAGAATCAATCAAAAGTTATATAAATCAGGAAACAAATTCAGGTTATAAACCTGATGATATTAAATCAAGGCTTGTATCTTATGGATACAAAGCAGAAGAGGTTGATGAAGCAATGAAAACCAATAAGAATAAGGCTCCTAATGCTGTGATAATAGTTGTGATTGTCGCGCTTATAGCTATAGGAGGATTCCTTTATTTTATTGTCAGTCCTGGAACAGATGTGCTGCCAGAGATTGAGACACCATTCACACCCTCTCAGGATAAAGGCAATGAATTAGGAGTGGCTCCAACAATAGATGTAGGAGCAGGTGCTGGATCAGCAACATCTCCAACAACACCTCCACCCAAGGAGACTGATTTTGAAGAAGCAGAGAAAGTATATGAGGTCATAAATGCCACACAAGACCAGAAGATAATGAAAGCTGTCCAGATGTGCGAGAACACAGCCAATGAGATCTACAGGGATGCCTGCTTTGATCAGCTCTCAAAAGCAACAAGAGACCATTCATTATGCTTAAAGATAACTGATGTTAACCAGAGAGATAACTGTTATAAGAGAACCGCTATCTATACCAGAAATTCTGATATCTGCGAAAATATAGCAGATCCGACCACAAGAAGCGAATGCAAGCTTTATCAGTATGCATGATATTAGACAGGGGTATTAATCAGGATTATACCTGAGTTATATATGATTTAAAGCTGTTTAGGTTTCAAAATATTTATAAATAAGACCCTTTTTTTCTATGTTATGTCTAAAAAGCAAGCTAGAAGAGAGAAAGCCAGGCTCAGGGAGATACAAAAACAGGGTCTTGCTAAGAAGCCTGAGGCAGAGCAGGATAAGCAGCAGAGACAGCCTGATAATAAAGGAAAAGGACTCCTTAACTTCTTCAAATGGATATATGAGAAAGAGTACAAGAAACTGATGATTATCACATTCATAATACTTATACTTGCATTTGTCCAGATAGGATACCAGACTGCCACAACAGGAGATTTCATAAAAAAAGGAGTCACACTGAAAGGCGGCATCACAATAACAATACCTGATACAACACAGAATGCAATTGAACTTCAGGAATACCTTAAATCTAGTTTCCCATCAAATGACATCACTGTAAGGACGCTCACTGGAGTAGGAGGATCCACAAGCCTGACAGTAGAGGCAGATGTGACAGACCAAGATGAGATCAACAGGCTGGAATCAGATATAGGGAAGAAACTCAGCATAAC
>JAHJCS010000190.1 GCA_018812465.1 Nanobdellota archaeon
CTGTGTCTGCCATGCAGCTGCAAGTTATATAAACCAGCTCAGGACCATCTACATAAGGCATTTTTGCTCCGCAATAAGTGCCTCCTGGACAGTCTGCTTTGATGTTCCTATAACCTGGCAGAGCATTTACCACCAATTTGCCTTGGATATCAGTATAACCTTTGAATACATCATCCAAGAAAACTTTTGAGTTACGCAGAGCTCTTCCTGTAGGGTCATTGATATCCACAGTTACAGGGAAATACTGTCCTTGATCGCACTCAGGCAGCCCATTTGTGCAGCCATACATGCATTCAGTCCCATAACATGAGCAAGTCCTTTCACTGCTGTCCCAATGGCATCCAAACAGCTTTATATCATCACCATAACAAAGGTAATCAAATATTGAGCAATCTCCTGTAGGGTTTATATTCAATGTGCCTATATCAGCATCCCCTAATATGAAGAAGCATGAGTTGCCGCTTAAGTCCCTAAGCATTATTTTCCATCCGCCTCCTATATCTATCATTATCTGGTAGTTCCATGCATCATCATAGATAGAGAAATATCCTGTAGCTGAAGTAGTGGCACTCCTTACAAAGTTATCTGAACAGTCATAAAGCTCAATATCATAATTCTGAAGAGGATTGTTGCTCAAATCTTTTAGATATCCATGAAGAGTCATAGACATCTCTAAAGGGTTCCCAAATTGCACATTTCCAACTATCCTGTAGCAGTCCAGCACCTGTAGCTGATGACCTGCATAGTCAAAATAAAGATCATAATAACCAGCATCTGCGACACTTATATCAAAATCTCCTGTGTTGTTTGTGGTGTCTGTCGCAACCAGGTTTCCGCTGCAATCTGTCAGTCTGAAAGGCAATCCTGATATTCCTAGTGCGCCGGAGTCCACGACCTTACCGCTTATATGTGCATCAAATATAAGATCTGTCACATTATATGTACCAACAAAGTTTTGGCAAGGGAATATGATAAATTCAGATCCAAGTACCTCAAAAGTTATCATGTACTGGCCTGCATCAGGCATATAAACCTCATAGTATCCTGCTGCATCTGTGGTGAATGTATTAAGAACAGTGCCATCACATTTCTTAAGCCTGATTGTGACACCTGATCTTGGACTGCCATCAGAATATTTTACATATCCTTTTACAATCGAATCAAATACTATATCCGGAGCATTCATTGTCAGGAAGAGTGTCTGGCATGGGAACATGTCGAACTCACGACCATACAATGCCATAGTCATCTGATAATCTCCTGCATCATCTATATCAAAGTTGTAATGTCCCAGCATATCTGTTGTGGTTGTATCAACAAGTGTACCATCACACTTCCTGAGGTTGACAGTCACACCGAACCTTCCTGTGTCATCTGAGAATTTCACATTTCCATCCAATGTCGCATCAAATACCACATTGGGCAGAGATACCTGGCCAGATATTGTCTGGCATGGGAACACATTGACCTCATACCCATATAACACCATGGTTACACGATAATCTCCAGGATCAACGCCATAAAATGTATATACTCCTGCACTGTCTGTTGTGTCTGTAGCGACCAATGTGCCGTCGCATTTCCTGAGGTTCACAGTGACGCCGGATCTTCCTGCCTCATCTGAATATTTCACAGTGCCACCAACATCTGACTCCAGCACCACATCAGACAATGTCTGATCAAGCACTATTGTTGTACATGGTAAGATATAATATTCTACACCCAACACTTCCATGTACAGCTTATAATCTCCTGCATCAGCTGCAGACACCTGATAATCTCCATTTGAATCAGTCGTGGTTGTATCAATAACATTGTTACTGCAATCCTTAAGCTTAACAATAACCCCCTCTCTGGGCGTTCCATCAGTATATTTAACTTTGCCTGAGAGACTTGCACCAACCACAATGTCAGGACGTGTTATTGCCCCTCCAAATGTCTGACATGAGAAACCAAGCTCATAACCTAGATAACTGAATTTATGCTGATAATTGCCTGCTGAAGCGCTCATAGAATAATATCCTGTGCTTGTTGTATAACTGTAGGCTACTTCTGTGCTTGTGTCACAGGTTACAAGCTTATGCCTTACATTTGGCACGCCTGCCCCATTAGAATACTTCTGGTATCCGCTTACTGTGGTTGTTGTTATACACGAGCCTCCTGAGCATCCATAAGCACATGTCTGCGGACTTGTGGCTGTGCCTGTGCAGTGTAATGACTGGTCTATAAAGCATTCATAATCTATATACGCTCTTGTGTTTGAATCAATACAGACCCACTGATTATTATCACTGCAGTCAAAGAATACACTATCCGAATAATAACATTGGTATCCGCTGCAGAAGAAATTCCTGAACATTATATCCTCTGCACTGCAGTAATATCCGTCGTTTGGACATTCTGAATCAGAAGTGCACTGGGGAGTTAGGCATGAGCCATCTGACTGGCATATCTGAGAACTGCCGCAGCAATATGACGGAGAACCAGAACTTGGACAGCAGAGTTCATATCCAGAATTGCATGAATAACAGTTGCTGTTGCAGTAGCTAGGAAACTCAGGACTACATTGTATATCAAAACAGGTATTCTGGTTGCATGTTGTGGAGCAGCATTCTGCAGTTGAACATCCATAAAGACATGAACACCATCCCCCATCTATAGTGCACCCTGCTGATGGCTCTAGAAATGATGGCAGTGAAACAAACGGGTTTATTGGGGTGTTCTCGGGTGCTGCTTCAGGAATCTTTTCCTCTATCTCTTCTGCATCAATTGTGTTATTCTCTTCAACAGTGAGGACTGGGCCTTCTTTTATTGTTATACTTGAGTTATATCTATCAGATTCTGAAGCATTGATCTCTTTTGTATTATCATTAATAATCAGGTTGCTGTTTATCATGGAAAGCACCATAGCTTCTGTCTCAGAATATGAAATGCTGTTAGGGTCAAACTCGAACTCAGAGGGTTCAGCAGTTATCAGTATATCAGATTGAGTCAGATTATAACCAAGATTTACTGAGGTATTGAAATCTACCTCTTTCTCAATAACTCCTGAATAGATATAATCAGATACTATAATCTCCTTTGATAAATAAGGCTCAACATTGATAGATGGCAGATTCTCTAAAGATATCTCTTGGGATAACTCTAGTGTGCCTATTTCCATAGGGATGATCTTTGCTTCAGCAGTATTCTCTACATTAAACAATTCTCCTGATCTGTCTATAGAATAAGGTACCTGGTCAAACAGTTTAGGATTATTGTAATCTGAAGAGGCTACAGGCATAGATAGCACAATTAATAACATCAGATACATAATTATATTGTTGATTATTCTCGCCATTGTGATTTACCAAAGCTTGACTAATAGACTCTCTTTTTAGGGAAGTCGTCTAAGAACAATTTCTAAAACCACCTTTCATCATCAATGACTGCCCTGCCCCTAAGAATATATATAGTTTTTAAGGTTTATAAATCTTTCCTATAATATTCCGGATATATTATAATAATTCCGGAGATTCTTCGATGTAAATCAAGAGAACAAATTCACTAATACAGCTTTTATCCATGATAAAACAGGTATAGGAGCTCTAACCGGCTTCACAGGAATGGCTTTACCTTCTTCAGGAACCTCATCAGGGTCTATTGCATTCACAGACTCAGGATGGTCCAGAGTGTAAACCCTCATGGGAGCAGAATAATCCTGCTGCTTCTGTGGAAGGTTATCATCAAGGAGCATTGTGGAATTAGCTTTCCTTGTCAGGGTCGTATTCATCTCTGTTCCTTTCATCACAACAGTACCATTGACTGGATAGTCTGTCTGATTCTCTGAATAGGTGATGTTTCCTGGATATTCCCTAAGCCTATCATCATATCTAAGGGTGATATTCATATCAGTCTTAACAGGAACTGGTTTTATCTCAGTGTTCAGATCACCTGGTTTTATATCCACAACAACAGGCACAGGATCATTTATTGTGATTATCTCAGCCCATGCTGTGTTGACTAGAATAAGTAATAACACCAGTATCATCAATAGTCTCATGATGCATGCTAAGTCTTTGTGATTTATAATCTTTTCGTTTCCAAGCAAAAACTATAAAAAAGGATGTAGTTTATGCTGATTTAGGGGTGCATATCATGGTAAAAATAGGGATAATCGGTGGCTCGGGCCTGGACAATCCAGACATAATTGAGAACGCTAAGGATGTTGAGGTCGATACACCTTATGGCAAGCCTTCTTCTGCATTAAAGCATGGCAGGATAAAAGGGGTTGAAGTTATACTTCTCGCAAGGCATGGCAGGGAGCATACTATTCCTCCGACACAGGTCAATTACAGGGCCAACATCCATGCACTCAAAGAGGCAGGCTGCACTCACATCCTTGCGACAACTGCATGCGGAAGCTTAAGAGAGCAGATAGGCAGAGGAGATTTTGTGATACTTGATCAGTTCATTGATTTTACTAGATTAAGAAAAGTGTCATTCTATGACACTTTTCCTGGTGGGGGAGAGAATGCAAAGCATACTCCAATGGCTGATCCATTCAATGAAGATCTGAGGAAAGCATTCATTGAGTCTGCTAAAGAACTGAAGATAAAGGCACACCCTAAAGGGACGGTTGTGACAATTGAAGGTTCAAGATTCTCAACCCGGGCTGAATCCAACATGTTCAGGCAATGGGGTGCTGATGTGATAAACATGTCAATTGCTCCTGAAGCAATATTTGCAAATGAGGCAGACATCCCCTATGCTGCTGTCGCGATGTCAACAGACTATGACTGCTGGAAGACAGATGAAGCTCCTGTCACATGGGAGGAGATCCTCAAAGTGTTCGGAGAGAATGTAGAGAAGGTGACAAAGCTTCTCATAAACACAATACCCAAGATAAGTGATAAGAAATGAAAGTAATCCTCGCATCAAAATCACCAAGAAGAAAAGAGATCCTTGAGAAGAAAGGCTATGATGTGCATGTTGATGTGAGCA
>JAHJCS010000191.1 GCA_018812465.1 Nanobdellota archaeon
AAAAGACAATGTACTGATAATTAAAGCAAAGAATGCGTGTAAAAAAGAGAAGACTGTAATGGGAACTTTCAGAGCCCACATAAAGAATATGATAAAAGGAGTAAACGAAGGCCATATATACAAACTGAAGATATGTTCAGGCCATTTCCCAATGAATGTGGCTATGAGCGGAAAAGACTTCAGTGTCTCAAACTTCCTTGGAGAGAAAACACCCAGAAAGATGATAATCAAGGAAGGAGCAAAAATCAAGATTGAAGGAGAACATATTATCGTGGAAAGCACAAACAAAGAGATTGCTGGCCAGACAGCAGCAAATATAGAGACACTCACAAAGATAAAAGGAAGAGACAAGAGAATATTCCAGGACGGAATATATATCATAGAGAAAGACGGGAACCAGTTGGGATAAAATGGAAAAAATGCTAGAATTAAGGATACAGAGGAAGAAGAAAAAGCCTGATTTCGTCAGAAAAGACACCCATAAGAAGAAAAGACTTAAGGTAAAATGGGTCAGACCAAGAGGTCTTCATAATAAGCTTAGATTAAAGAAAAGAGGACATAGAAAATCCATAAGCAAGGGTTATGGCTCACCAAGATTAGCTAAGTATCTTGACAAGTCAGGTCTTGAACCAGTATTGATAGCTACATTATCATTAGATAATATAAATCCAAAAAAACAGGGCATCATAATTTCAGGGAATGTGGGCCTGAGGAAGAAGATAGATATCCTGAGGCTCGCAAAGACCAAAGGAATAACTGTCCTTAATCTCAAAGATATGGAATCTTTCATAAAAAAGACTGAAGATGACCTGAAGAACAGGAAAGAGCAGAGAGAAAGCTCTAAGAAGAAGAAAGAGGAAGAGAAGAAAAAGAGAAAAGCAGAGAGTGAGAAGAAGAAAGAGAAAGAAGGCATAGAGAAGACATTGACAGAAGATGAGAGAAAAGACACAGAAGAGAAGAAAAAGGAAGAAGAAAATAAAGATAAGGAGAAGGTACTTACAAAAAGAAGCTAAGGAATGATAATCATGGATCTTAAGGTACAAAAAAGGCTTGCAGCACAAGTGATGAAGTGCTCTGAGAAAAGGGTATGGCTTGATGAGTCAAAACTAGAAGAGATAAAGGAAGCTATAACCAAGACTGATATCAGGGCCCTTGTAAGCAAAGGGGTCATACAGATAGGGCATACGAAGAGCAAATCAAAAGGAAGGAGCAGGAAGAGACAGATCCAGAAAAAGAAAGGAAAAAGAAAGGGACATGGAAGCAGGAAAGGAAAAAAGACAGCCAGAAGCCCTAAAAAGAGAAACTGGATAAATATAATAAGAGCCCAGAGAAAACTCCTTAACAGGCTCAAAGAGAAGAATAAGATTGACAATAAAACTTTCAGAGATTTATATAAGAAATGCAAAGGAGGATTCTTCAGAAGTGTCAGACACATAAAAGTCTATCTTGAAGAAAGGAACCTGATTAAAAATGAGACCAGAAAAATCTAGAGTATACACTGTTCAATACAGGAGGAAGAGAAGCAGTAGGACAGACTACAGGAGAAGAATCTCTTTACTTAAGTCAGGAAAAGACAGACTAGTCATAAGAAGGTCTCTTAAGAGCATGGTCGCACAGATAGTGAGATATGAGCCTCAGGGAGACAAAGTAATTGTGACTGCAACAACCAATGACCTGAAGAAATATGGCCTGAAGACCTCAGGAGGAAATGTTCCTGTGGCTTATCTTGTGGGACTTCTTGCAGGAAAGAAAGCGATTAAACAGGGAATAAAATTTGCTGTGGCTGATATAGGCCTTCATCCTTCAACAAAAGGTTCAAGAGTATATGCGGTTATCAAGGGCGCAATAGATGCAGGACTTAAAGTACCTGTATCAGAAGAGATACTTCCTTCAAAAGAAAAAATAGAGGGTACTCTTGTTGATTCTTATGCAAAGATGCTGGAAGAGAAGAAAGTCACAGGACCATTCTCAGAATATCAGAAGAACAGCATAAAGCCAGGAGAGATCAAAAAATACTTTGAATCCATAAAGAACAAGATAACAGGAGGATCATGATGAAAGAAGAAAAATCACAGGATGTCGAAGACAAAACTCTTGTTGAGCAGGATATCGAGGAAGAGGTAAAGTTAGAGACAGAAAAAGAGGTGATTGAGGATGACCCTCATGATGCTGAAGAGCTGGTTAAAGAGCTGCCTGTGAAGAAAGAGATTGAAGGATGGAAGCCAAAGACAGAACTTGGCAGGAAAGTCCTTAATGGAGAGATAAAGAATA
>JAHJCS010000192.1 GCA_018812465.1 Nanobdellota archaeon
CAAAAGCAGTTCATAATATGGGGAATGTCAAAGATAGCTCTCCCTTAGAGATATTCAATTCAGATAAATTCAACAATATAAGAAAATTGCATTCAGAAGGCAATAAAACAAAGATAGATATGTGCAAGAACTGCACTGTGCTGTACAGTGAAAATAAACAGAGGAGATATTGATGGAGATACCAAAAAGACTTACAATAGAAACAATATTTGGATGTAATGCAAGCTGCTCAATGTGTGTGATAAACACCCCTACAAAAAGGAAGAAAGGGGTAATGCCTCTTGAGATGTCAAATAAGATAATGGATGAACTTGCAATTTATACTGATAAAATCAAGATGCTTGATCTATTTGGTCTTGGAGAACCACTTCTTGATCCTCATATATTTGAAAGAATTAGGTATGCAAAGCAGAAAGGATTCCAAAGCATTGCAATAAGCACAAATGCTGATTTATTGGATGAGGAAAAACAGAAAAAACTGCTTGATTCTGGAATAGATGCAGTATTGTTCAGCATTGATGGAGTCAAAAAAGAGACTCATGAAAACATTAGAAAAGGAGTTACATTTGAAAAAGTTGTAGAAAATGTAAAAAGCATAATCAAAATGAGAGATAAGATGGGATATAACACAAGATTTATTGTCAGATTCATAAAGCAGGAGAACAACAAAGACCAATGGGAAGCTTACAAAACATTCTGGAAGCCTCTTCTTACCAAAGACAAAGACCTGATGATAATCTATGATATGCATACCTGGGGCGGAGAGATATCGACTAAAGACTCTCTTTTGAATAAAGAAAAAGATCCTGAGATTGAAAAAAAACCATGTCATCATCTGCAGAACCTGATAATACTTTCGGATGGTTCTGTTCCATTATGCAGCGAGGACTTCCTGCATGCAAGACATAATTTTGGAAATGTAAAAGATCAGCCTGCTCTTGAGATATTTAATTGTCCTAAATTCAAAGCAATTAGGGAAAAACATAATGAGGGTAATAAAAATACAATGATTCCCTGCAAAGAATGCACAGTACTCTACAGCGAGAAAACAAGAAAAGATGAAAAAATCTGATTATACCCTGATAGTGCCTACATATAACCGGCCGGATTATCTAGAGAGGGTCTTAAGCTACTTTCAGAAAAAGGGTGTTGAGTCTAGGATAATAATTGCTGATTCAAGTTTACCCAGATACAAAAAGAGGAATGAAGAGGTTATCAAAAAGATTGGGATTCATGTGGACTATCTAGGAGACTTTGATTACAAAATACATCCACATAGGAAATTAGCTTTTACAATCAACAAGGTTAAAACAAAATATTGTGTTATGTGTGCAGATGATGACTTTATTGTACCTAAAACAATAGAGAAATCAATAAGATTTCTTGATAAAAATCCTGATTATACATGTTGTCATGGAAGATATGTGCTTTTTGATATCAATGAAGATAGATGTTCATGGAATGATCTATATCCCTCTGAATCTATTATTTCTTCTGATCCTAAGATTAGACTAAAAACACATATCAAATACTATTGTCCAACTTACTATGCTGTTTTCAGAACAGAATTTATCAATAGGATATTCAAGGAAAGTACACATTATATAAATCAAGGGCTTCTTGGAGAGATTTTACCTTCTATGTTAACTGTTGTTTATGGAAAGATAAAACGCTTACCATTGCTTTATTGTGCAAGAGACTTAAATGCCGCCCCTAAAACAGCCGGTAAAAAGTTTTATTATGATATTGTAGATTTGAAAGAAAAAGGATTCTTTAAGAAGATTTATTCTTCATTCCATACTTGTCTTGCCAAACATCTTTCAAAGCAAGGTATAAATGATGCAGAAAAGATTGCAGATGATGTCTTTGAACAATATTATAAAGTTAATTTCTCTCATAATATTCCATATAAAATCAAAAGAATCTTGGACAGGCTTCCTCTGCCAGAATTGATATACAATTTAATCAGAGGCATTTACAGGAAGTTATTTTCCAAAGGAGCCAAACATGATTATGGTTCAGATATGGAAGATATCAGGATTCATGTAACAAAACACCCCTGTAAATGAACAATATTTATAAATAGGCTTATTGTTGAAATATTATGGCCCAACTTTATATATACTCTAATTCAGCAGGAACCTTTGTGTTCAACCAGAACTTCTTTCTGATAGACCACATCCTGTTCAGCGACAGGGAGATTGTCCAGAACTGCCTTCTGCTTGAGAAAGGAGATGTTATTGAGCCAGAGAAGAAGATGCTTAACAAGCACAAGAAAGGCCAGTTTGTGGTTGTAGGCATTAAGAATGATTCTAAGCTCAATACTGATGCTGACCTGGAAAAGCTCTCAAGGATCACTGCTGCGCTGAGAAAAGAAGGCATGCTTGAGAATATCAAGCATGCTGACACAGTGATCACAAGATACAAGATAAGTGTCTCTGTGAATGAGGACACATTCATTGTGCAGGCTGTGAACCATATCAAGGAGCTTGAGAAGATAACAAACACAATCGCAAAGAGGCTGCGTGAGTGGTACTCTTATTATCTTCCTGAATTCTCTGAGTCAATACAGGACCATGAGAAATTCTCAGATATAATCTCAAGGAAAAGCAAGGACCAGCTGTTAAAGGAGCTTAGGCTGAAAAAAGATGAGAGCATGGGTGCTGAGTTCAGGAAAAAGGACCTTGAGCCAATGATTGATGCTGCCAAAGAGCTTAATCTGATTTACAAGCTAAAAGAGAGGCAGAAGAAATATCTTGACAGATTAATGGAAACATACTGCCCTAATATCACTGCTGTAGCAGGCCCTGTCATAGGAGCAAAGCTTCTTGCCCAGGCAGGAAGCCTAAAGAGGCTCTCTGAATTCCCTGCATCAACTGTGCAGGTTCTTGGTGCAGAAGAGGCGTTCTTCAGGCACATGACAACAGGATCAAGACCGCCTAAGCACGGCTATATCCATGAGCATCCATTCATTGCCCAGGCTGACAAGAGTAGCAAGGGAAGGATTGCAAGAGTGCTTGCAGACAAACTGTCAATAGCAGCAAAGGTTGATTATTTCAAGGGAGAGTTTGTCGGTGATAAACTAAGGAAGCAGGTTGAGGCAAAGCTTAAGACTCAGGGAAGGAGAAAGAAAGATGAGACTGAGAGAATATAAGTTCAAAGGCATCTTCACAGACGGAAAGAGACTTTTCACTAAATCCATTGCTCCAAGAAAGAAGCATTTTGATGAGAGAATTCTTAGGGATGGAAAGGATGAATTCAGGCAGTGGGAACCCCGTAAGTCAAAGCTTGCTGCTGCAATGATGAGAGGAGTAAAAGAGATTGGGGTAGCACCTGGAATGACTGTTCTTTATCTTGGAGCATCACATGGTTACACACCAAGCTTCATGAGTGATCTTATCGGAGAGCATGGTTTCATGTTCGCGCTTGACTTTGCTCCGAGGGTTGTGAGGGATCTTGTGTTTGTCTCAGAACACAGGAAGAATATTGCTCCGATAATGGCTGATGCGAACCATCCTGAATTATACTTCCATGAGGTAACTGATGTGGACTATGTCTATCAGGACATTGCACAGAAAAACCAGGCAGAGATATTCCTCAAGAACATAAAGATGTTCCTCAAGCAGGAAGGCCTGGCATTCCTAGCTGTGAAATCAAGGAGTATTGACATATCAAAGAAGCCGAGGATTGTGTTCGAGGAAGTAAGAAAGCTTCTTGAGAAAGAGGTTGAAATACTTGATTATAGAGATATAGAACCTTTTGAGAAAGATCACTGTGTGTTTGTGTGCAGAAAAAGATGAATCATTATATGAAAAAACTTCTGGACAGCTGAGTGTATAGCTTACAATAATTTTACAATATTAGGCCATGCTTCTCTGGCTACCTCAAGCTCATGGGCATGAAGCTTTGATTTAGCATCATACTCATCAAGTGTGGGGGCCATTTTATTGAAGTCTCCCCAGAAGAGCTGATTGCTTATATCATTGCCTATGGCGTCAAGAGGTTCTCTCATCCTATGGATTCTTTCTTCATACTCAGACTCACTATGAGAAGTAAGCCTGATAAGAAGAGGGGCATACCTCAACCACCCTATGCATGCCTTGCAGAATCGGTCTATGGTTCCACAAGTCACTTTTATTGCTTCAATCTCTTCAGGATACTGCCCTGAGGTTATTCCAGAATATTTCTGGAATGGATCATGGAATGTATACACTGGAATCTTCAATGCAGAGATATCCCTTATCTGCATGCCTAGGATAGCATCTTCTCCTCTTGCTCCTGGAGGGTTATAATATGGGGGTATCCTGCTGTTCCTTATTGATTCAGAATTAAGGGTTATGTTCCCTCCGCTCAATCCTCTGACCCCATTGATCTCTGGAATCTCGTAAGGAGATGAGAGGGAGAATGCAGGATCAGCATATTTCACGCTTTCTTGTGTATTCAAGAAAGTCCTTTCATTTATCACCTCATTGCCTACTGAAAGCATAAGACCCAGATTCTTTCTGACCTGCTCTTCCAGATTAGCATCAAGATCAGAGGGTATGGGAGAGAAATAGCCAGTATGGGCTCCTTGAGTTATATCAGCTGAGACATTATGTCTAAGATGAACTCCTAATACATCCTGACTGACCCATTCCAGCTTTCCATTCTTGAAAGGTGCAACAAAATATTCATCATCATCAAGAAAAGTTATATGTTCTGCTCTGTTTGAGAGTGCAGATATTATAGCTCGGTTCTTTTGGGAGCAGTATCCTCTTGGCTTCAGAAGCACATCAAAAGCTTCTTCTGTGACGCCTGGAATATCTTTCAGTAATGAGAAATCAAGGTGGCTTTCAGGACCTAAATAGGTCACTGAACTGAAATCATGGCTTGTTTCTTCAGGAATCCTGAAATCAGATGGCCTAAGACCATAGAATGTCGGGTCATAGGAGATTATCAGGTGAGGATTGTATGAATCAAGATGACCATTTGCCCTTAGATTTCCAGCAAGCATAGAGACTACATCTTTCACAAATCTTCTTCCAGAAGGAAACACTATTGCAATGTCTTTTTTATTGGTCATCTTATCTAATATGACCCATTAAAGGAAAGATTTATAATATAATCTAAGCTATTATTTGTTAAAACATAATATTTTTAAAC
>JAHJCS010000193.1 GCA_018812465.1 Nanobdellota archaeon
AACAGATGCTTGACAAGGCCAGCAAAGGAAAATATGCTGTCGGAGCCTTCAACATAAATAATATGGAATTTCTTCAGGCTGCGATATCAGCTGCTGAGAACATGAAAAGCCCTGTGATGATCGCAACATCCCAGGGAGCAATCAAATATGCTGGAATGGAATATCTCAAGTCAATGACTTACACTGCTGCTGAACTGACCAAAGTCCCTGTATGCCTTCACCTGGACCATGGCACTGACATGGAGCTGATAAAGAAATGTATTCTTGGAGGATGGACTTCTGTCATGATTGACTCAAGCCATTTTGATTTTGATGAGAATGTAAGGCTGACAAAGCAGGTAGTGACTCTCGCGCACAAGAACAATGTGAGTGTTGAGGCAGAGCTTGGTACTATAGGCGGAAAAGAGGACCAGGTCAGCGCAAGGAAGATAATATACACAGATCCAAGCAATGCTGTTGAGTTTGTCAACAGGACAGGAATTGACAGCCTTGCTGTTGCTATAGGCACATCGCATGGACCGAACAAGTTCGAAGGAAGTGCAAAACTAAACTTCAAGATACTGACTGAGATAAAGAAAAAGCTCAATATGCCTCTTGTGCTCCATGGAGCATCAGGACTTCCGCAGGACATGGTGAAGCTTGCCAAGAGGATGGGTGTTAAGCTTGGAAATGCCCATGGTGTTGATGATGCTTCAATAAGAAAAGCAGTAAAGCTTGGGATAAACAAGATAAACACAGACACAGATTTAAGGATTGCTTTTGATGCTGCTCTCAGGAAATATATGGATGCTATTCCAGGTGACTTTGATCCAAGGCATATACTCGGAGCTGGACGAGAGTATGTGCAGAAGATAGTTGAGCATAGGATGGATGTGTTTGGTTCTAAAGGAAAGGCTTGAACAGCATCATGTGATCTCTGATATGAATCTTATATCATCCACTCTTGATTTAATCTGCTTTTTAGTATGAGCATAACCCTTCTTCTCAAGAGAATCCATAAAACCCAATGTTTGGACAGCCTCTTCCAAGCTTTTTGCAAGGCAATAATCATGCTGAGGAAAGACAATCTCAACAGGCATTCTTGCTATTCCTGGCTCCTCTTGAATCTTGAATCGTGTGAGTGAGCAATTATAGGTGCAGACACCAATGGATCCTTTGTACCTCTTATGATCATTTTCATCATATTCCTTTCTCAATCTTGCAGTTAGTTCATGAAGACCTTCTTTATTCAGCAGTCCCATAAAAAGCTGTGCAGTGTCTGTTACTCTAGCTAGTGCAGAATCCTCTAATAGACGGCCTTTATCTGGGAAGAATGCCAGGTAGATAGCTTCTTCTAAAGGGTATTGCGGGAGTATGACTTCCATCCTAGCATCATCCCTCAATTGAACTCTTCTTTTCTTGTAATCGCCTGTACAGAGTTCATCAGGATTCATGCAGAAAAGCAACTGGCCTACTGATTCAGGAAAGCTGCGCCTTGGCATTATTCTTTGCCTCCTGACTCTTATTGAATAATCCTGGTTCATAATCTTGGAATAAGATAAGTAGAATAAAAAGTTTACTATTTCATAAACTGAAGAGATTTGTTAAGATAATCTATCTCGTATAATATAAGAATAATGTGTATTAGTCACTAATAGGTGATTGACACTAAAAGAGGTTATGATTCTAAACAGGAATATGATTATATAAGATAAAAGATAGCTACTGAGTATTAACAGGCATATTCATGAATTCTTTCATATCAACATTGTATTTCTGGCCTTTGTAGTCTATATAAGCTCCCAGAACATTGCCTTTGCTCATGTCAATTATGAGTCTTGAATATTCTCCCATCCTGAATGTACCATTATCATCAGGTTCTCCTGAACTGAACTCTTCAATTCTTCCCACAGGTGTGTGCCTTCCTGAGTTTATAAGATTGATTATTGCAGCTTCTGCTCTTGTGGCATGAGATATTATCACACCCAGATCTTTCTGTCCTTCAAGAATTCTCTTAAGGTTCTCAGCAGTGCATTCTTTGATATCAGTCATTGCTATTGATCCTGGAACTGATTTCACTCCTTCATGATATTCTGTATTAGGATTAGCAATCCAATGATTGATCCAGGTCAGTGCTCCGGATTCCTTGTATAATATCATGTTGCCGTCTTCTCTGTCACCAAAAGGATGGCCATAGATAAGTCTTGGATCAGCATGAGTGTCTATCCTGGAAAGTCCTTCATAATTATCGAGATCTTCAGCAGACTTTGGAGGATGCCTTCCTTCTGCTGGCTTCATATCATAGGCTCCAACAAGAATTATCAGGCCAGTATGCATTGTCCTCTGCTTTGGAGTGTGTACAAGGAATGTTCTTTCTGGAGTATAGCCATGCTCTTCTACATCAGCCTTAAGGCTTCTTCCTTTAAGATAAAGATCATCGAAAGCCGGCTTTGTAAGCATGTCCAGACTGCCTCCTTCTGGCTTCTGGGGGGCTTCTCCGTGCCTTCCAATCAATACAATCTTCCTTTCTATATTGGCAGGCGTCATATATAGAATAAGATGTACTACTTATATATAAAGCTTTTGTTTTTTAACTACTCTGAAGTAATGAAAATAATAAAAATAATATATAAACTGGTTTAAATCCCACACTCTCCTCTTGTGAACTCCTTAACATTCATCTTTCCAGCCCTGTCCACCTGACAGGCTGTGTATGCATTAGGATAGGTCTTCCAAAATGTTATGCCAGTGTCTACATCATAGACCCTGCCACAGACAGGATTGTGCTGTGCGCTTAAGCCACCGCTTGTAGGAGCGCATGGGAACAGCTGCATTCCTGTAGGATCATGGCATTCTCCTTTCACATAATTCTTGACTCCAAGGCAGTCTGCTGTGCATGCATTATTGAACAGCTGGTCATTGGCACAGACTGGATCAAATTTATCATCACACTCACATGTCTTGACAGGCTCTTCAACAGGATCTGGAACTGCCATATCAGAGTCTGAAGGTGTCTGAGTGTCATCAGCAATCACTGGAGGTTTATCATCAACCACTTTGCTCTGGCACGCTGCCAGGACAAACACAATCAATAAAACCAAAACAAATGTCTTTCTCATGCATTACACCCCCCTAAAACTTTACTTTCACGTCTTCTTTCTCTTGTGCTGATGCCTTGAACATCTCCTGTTCTGTATAACCAAGCATCCTTGCAACTATTATGTCAGGTATAGACTGTATCCTGATGTTGAATGTATTGACAGAGTCATTGTAGAACTCTCTTCTGTCTGCAAGCTCATTCTCAATTCCAGATATTCTGCCCTGCAATTGCATGAAGTTCTCATTAGCCTTGAGCTGAGGATAATTCTCTGCAACAGCAAACAATGTCTTCAATGCACCAGTCATCATGTTGTCTGCCTGGGCTTTCTTGTGGATATCGTTTCCAGCGCTGGAATAGATTGACCTTGCCTTGGTTATCTCAGTAAGGACT